>CBDTYI010000242.1:0-4698 GCA_965364565.1 uncultured Gammaproteobacteria bacterium
TTCCCCGCCACCTGCTCGAGCGCCTCGACCACGGCGTTGTTCAGTGCATTGAGGTCACCCGACGTAGCCGCCTCGATCACCGGCGTAAGATCTGCACCCAGGTACTGGTTCTGTGTCATGACGTCGATGTCGCCGGCAATGGCGTTTGGGCCCATAAACAGGACCCCAACGAAGAACAGGTATCCGATACGTGTCATGGCCCACCTCCTCAGTTGAATTGCACGAGCTCCAGGGAAGCTCCGAGTGATCCGGAGGTACTCGTCATTGCGGGCAGCCAGAGCATATTTGCGACCTTCAGATGCAATGACGAATTAACCATAGCTTCCTTGAAGTTTCTTAGCATGCGTTAAGAGCATCGGCATTTAGAATTGTCAAAAATGGGCCCCACCGGGTGCCGACAACGGGTCGGGCGATGTAGTGATACTCCTGGAACCGCGCTATCCTCTGCGGGCGCTTCCCTGCCATGCGGCTGACCGCAGCCTCCTGGCACGCGCAGAGAAGCACGAATCCCGGAGGACAGCCATGAACAGGAAACACCTGCCGATGCTGGCGCTGCCGTTGCTGAGCAGCGCCGCGCTTGCGACCGATTACACCGTGGATTTCTCGCGCGTGGAGAACCTGGAAAGCATTCGCCCACTGGTCACGGGTTGTGCCGATTTCGACGCCATGGAGCTGTACCGGAGCAAGATGGAATCGATCGCCAACCTCGAGGAGATGCGCGCCACCCTCACCGCCATCGGGCTGGGCATGTTCAATGGGTGTCCGGACGGGATCTCGGGCGACGGTATTGCGGCGATCAAGACACAGACCGCGGCGGCCGCGCCCGGTTACTCGGTGGATTTCACCCGCGTCGAGGATTTCGAAAGCCTGCGCCCGCTGGTCAGCGGCTGTACCGATTTCGGCGGGCTGGAACACTTCCGCCCCCGGCTGGAAGCGGCCGAAAACCTCAACGACATGGCCGCGACGCTGCAGGGCCTGGGCTACGGTATGTTCGACGAGTGTCCCGCCGGTATTTCAGGCGCCGGCATTTCGCCGGTTGAATAACGTCAGCGGTAGCTGCGCAGCAGGCCCACCAGCACCCCCTGGATCTGCACTTCGCCGGGCGCGTATACCATCGGTGACATGGCGGGATTGGCGGGGTGCAGGATGACCTCGCCGGGTTTCTGTTCGATGCGCTTCAGAGTCGCCTCTTCGTTGCCGATCAGGGCCACCACGATTTCGTGGTTCGCGGCGCTGTCGCGCTGCTCGATCACCACGTAGTCGCCGTCCAGGATGCCCTCCTCGATCATCGAGTCGCCGCGCACCCGCAGCACGTAGCTGGGTCGGTTGCCGAGCAGCTCCGGCGGCACCTGCATGTATTCGGGTTGCGGCAGGGCTTCGATGGGACGCCCGGCGGCAATGGTGCCCAGAAACGGTATCCCCTCCTCTGCCGGCCCCGGCTCCACCAGGCGGATACCGCGGTGCATGCCGTCCATGGGTTCCACCACACCCGCCTGGATCAGAGCCTGGATGTGCTTGTGCAGCGAACCGCGCGAGCTCAGCCCCAGCACCCTGCACAGCTCGTCGTAGCTGGGCGGGTGATCGAAGGCATCGGCGTTGTCGCGCAGATAGTCGTAGATTTCCTGTTGGCGTCGGGTCAGTTTCATAGCGGCACTTGATTTGTTCTCTATTTGTTCTCTATTCTACACACCGCGGGCAGAGAGTAAATACGCGGCCTCCGCCGGACAGGACCTCGGCGACCTGATATCGGGGAATCCCCTATGGCTGACTCTGAAGATTCTGCCATGCTTGTCTGAGTTCCGGCTGCCCGCCACACATTAACCGTGCGTCCATTCGGAGTCCGCCCTGACTGGAGCGCTAAGATCCTGTTTCAGAGAGGTTATGCATGCATTACCGGTTCGACACCCGCACCAAAATACAACTGGACGTCGAGCTGCGGCTGAAAGGCTTCAGCCTGGGCCGTTTCCAGACCCGGGATATCGACGCCATGGGTGTCTTCATCGAGGCTCCGGGGACCGGTTTACAGCTGCACGACGTGATCGAGATCGATTTCCGGTTTGATCCAGGCGGGCGCCATAGTCACAGCCAGCGCGGCGTCGTGGTGCGCTGCGCCGAGGACGGCGTGGCACTGATGTTCGTCGCAGAAAACGCCGCCTTGTTCGAGGCGCTCGGCCACCAGCTCTCCGATCGTTATCCGCCCCACTACGGTACGCTGGCTTCCTGACGGGCCGGTATGCGCCGCTCCCGCAGGCCCAACTGGCCCGCGCCGAACGCAGCAAACGGGCGGCGACGCGCTGTCCACGGCTCCACCAGCGTAGCCTATACTCTCCGGCGAGGGTAAGCAGCAGTCCCTACCACCGCTCGTTCAGCAGGCTTCGCCTGCGTCATCGACATGGAGAGCATCGATATGAACCGACCTGTTCTGAAAAGATGTCTGGCATGTGTATCAGCAGTGCTTATCTCTGTTCCCGGAATCAGTGCCTACGGCGCCCGACCGGTAACCGCCTGGGCCGATATCGCCGCTTGCGATGGAAACGATATCTCCGGCCACGCTTTGCTGGTGGAACGCCCCTCCTCTGAGGGCGTGAAGCAAGTCCGCGTTGTCCTCCTGGCGCGGGGCCTCCCGCCGGGCGACCACGCCGTTCACATTCACGAAACCGCGGCCTGCACGCCCTGTTCCGCGGCCGGCGGTCATTTCGACCCGGGCCCGGCATCCCTGACCAGTCCGGACGGCAATCATCCCTTTCACTCCGGTGACCTGATCAACCTTCGGGTAAACCGCGGCGGCAACGGAATCATGACGACCACGACCAGCCGCATCACCCTGTCTCCCGGCCCTCTCAGCATCAACGATGCGGACGGCAGCGCCTTTATCATTCACGTCGATCCTGACACCTATTGTCCGGATGGTGTCGTAGCGGGCTGTGCCGGAGGCGCGCGGGCGGCCTGCGGCGTGATCAACGTAGACTAGACCGAACGGTAACCACCCACCGGCACCGTACCGGACGGCGACTGGCCGGGCGCTGCAACAGGCGCGCGGCCAGCACGCGCCGTAACGCCGCCAGCGGGCCGCAGAACCCCGGCGGGGCTCCTTGCAGTCGCAACGTTTTGCTGCACAAGCGGGCGTTTATGCCGCACGCCGTGGTCTGATATTCGAGCCCCCGGCACTGTTGGCATATGGCGACATTTGAAATGACGCGCTCAACTTCTTATGCTCGGCCGCGGAGTTGGATGGCGCGGGTGCCTGTACACGCAGTTTCCTGCCCACATGCCAACGTAAATCAGATGCCCATTCCGAAGGGGGAGTTCCATGCGAATCAAGTTTTCCACGCTGATGCTGTCGGCAGGACTGGTGATGCCCGGTTTCACAACCGTGGCCGAGCCGGTCGACAACACCAACACGCTGCCGCCCGCCAAGCCCGGCCAGTGCTATGCCAAGGTGATGGTGCCGGCACAGTACGAAAGCAAGGAAGAGAAGGTGCTGGTACGCGAAGCGGCGGAGAAGATCGACACCATCCCCGCCAAGTACGAATGGGTGGAACAGAAAGTCACCATCACCCCGGCACAGAGCAAACTGGTTCCGGTGCCGGCGGTCTACGAAGAGGTCACCGAAAAGGTTGAAGTGAGCCCCAGCCAGCGGCAGTGGGTCACCGACATGGGCAAGAAGGGCCTGCCCGTGAGCCCGGCCCTGCTGAGCGCGGCCAAGGCGGGCGGGGTGCCCGCCGCTGAAGCCGAACCGGGCATGTGTTTCAAGGAATACTACCAGCCCGCCCAGTACAAGACCGAAATGAAAGAGGTGCTGGTCAAACAGGCTTCCGAAAAGGTGGAAACCATCCCCGCCAGCTACGAAGTAGTGGAAGAGAAGGTGCTGGTAAAAGAGGCCTCCAAGAAGATCATCGAGGTCCCTGCCACCTACGAGACCATGACTTCGGAAGTGCTGGTCGAACCCGCCAAGACGATCTGGAAAAAGGGCGGCGGCGTGATCGAGAAGATCGACAACACCACCGGTGAGGTGATGTGTCTGGTCGAGGTGCCGGCCAAGTACAAGACCATCGAAAAGCAGGTGGTCAAGACACCGGCCACCACCCGCGAAGAGATAATCCCGGCCGTTTACAAGACCGTCAAGGTCGAGAAGCTGGTGACCCCGCCGCAGGAGAAGCGCACCCCGATTCCTGCCGAGCACAAGCAGGTCGCGCTGCGCATCAAGGTGTCGGACCCCGCCTTTTCCTGGGTGGCGACCCACGCGGAAACCAAGCCCGCCGGCGAACCCACCGGTAACCAGGTCTGCCTGACCGAGATTCCGGCCAAGTACGAAACCGTGAAGAAGCGCATCGTCAAGACGCCGGCGAGCTTCGCCAAAGAAGACGTGCCCGCGGTGGTCGAGACCGTCAAGGTGCGCAAGCTGGTGGCCAAGGCCGAGGAAAAACGCACCAAGATTCCGGCCGAGTTCAAGATGGTCACCAAGCGCAGCAAAGTCAGCGACGAGCGCCTGGAGTGGCGTCAGGTGCTGTGTGAAACCAACATGACGCGGGACGTGATCGTGCGCCTGCAGGAGGCGCTGGACAAGGCCGGCTACAATCCCGGACCTGCGGACGGTGTGATGGGCGGTGCGACCCTGCGCGCGGTGGATGCCTTTCAGCAGGACAAGGGCTTGCCGCGCGGTGGTCTGACCATCCTTACGCTGGAAACGCTGGGCGT
>CBDTYI010000243.1:0-4697 GCA_965364565.1 uncultured Gammaproteobacteria bacterium
CGTTCCGGCACAGGCGGATGGCGTGCATGGAGGCGTCGAAGGCGCCCGCCTTCTGGCGGAAACGGTCGTGGGTTTCACGGATACCGTCGATGCTGATACCGACGTAGTCGTAACCGACCGCCGCGATACGGCCGATATTGGTTCTGTCGATCAGCGTGCCATTGGTGGACAGGCCGACATAGAAGCCCATCGCTTTGGCGCGTTGCGAGATAGCGAAAATATCCGGGCGCAGCAGCGGCTCGCCACCGGAGAGTATCAGCACCGGCACCCGAAAAGCGCGCAGGTCGTCCATGACCTCGAATACCTCCGCGGTGCTCAGCTCCCCCGGGAAATCGATGTCGGCGGAAATCGAGTAACAGTGCTTGCAGGTCAGGTTGCAGCGCCGCACCAGATTCCAGATCACCACCGGGCCCGGTGGTTTGCGCGCGCGCCGGTCGGTGAGCGGCATTTGCAGTTCCTGCATGTACTGGGAGATGCGGAACATGTCAGCCTCCTGCCAGGCGCAGCCCGGTCTTCTTCAGTATGCGAGTGCTGAACAGCACATCGTAGCCGCGCACCCTGTCGCCCAGCAGTTGCGCGATCTGCTCCACCTTGGCTTTCACTTCCTCGCGGCTGTGTCCGTGCACCATGGCAAACAGGTTGTACGGCCAGTCCGGCAGCCGCCGCGGCCGTTGATAACAATGACTGACAATATCCAGTTCGCCGACCTGCCTGCCGACCTCGGCGACATGCGCGTCAGCGACGTCCCATACCGTCATGCCGTTGGCCGTGTAGCCGAGCCGGTAGTGATTCGGCACCACCCCGATGCGACGGATACGCCCGTCGGCCTGCATAACGCGCAGGCGCTGCATCAGGGTCTCGGCATCGACGCCCAGTTCGTCGGCCAGCCAGTGGTAGGGCCTGGTCTGCAGCGGCAATCCGGCCTGCGCCGCCAGAACAATACGGCGGTCCAGTGCAGCGATGTCATCCTGTGTTACACAAGCCATGGCCTCACACCTGGAAGTGCAAACCGACATAGAACTCTTCCTGCTTGGGGAGGTTGAACACCTCCAGCCCGGTTTCGCGCTCGATTTCGCCGATGGTCCGCTGCAACTCGGCGGCCGATTCCGTGGCCAGCACGAACCACATGTTCATGGCGTGGTCGCGCTGATAGTTGTGTGCCACCTGCGGGAAGGCGTTGACCTGTGCCGCCACGCTGTCGAAACGTTCCGGCGGCACTTGCATGGCGCACAGGCTCAGCGCACCGCCCAGCTGCTCGGCGTTGAACAACGGCCCGAAGCGGGTCAGCAATCCGTCGTCCAGCATGCAACGCAACCGGGTGATCAGCTCGCTCTCCGTGGTACCAAGCTGTTGTGCCGCCTCCCGGAACGGGCGTTCGCAGACCGGAAAGCCGCCCTGCAGCTGGTTGATGACGCGTCGGTCCAGGCTGTCCATCAGTGCCGCAACCGGTAACGCGCGCCGCGCTGCTTGAAGCGCCGACCGCTGAACAGTACCGCGTGGGCGACCGCCTCCAGCCCCAGGCCCTCGGCCATGCGTCCGATACAGGCCAGCACGTCGTCGCGGTCGCGCCCGTGCACCATGCAGAACAGGTTGTAAGGCCAGTCCGGCAGACGGCGCGGGCGCTGATAGCAGAGTGTCACGCAGTCCTGGCGCCCCAGCTGCTGTCCCAGCGCGTCGACCCGGTCATCGGGCACATCCCACACCACCATGGCGTTGGCGCGGTAACCCAGTTCATGGTGGCGAACCACCACACCGAGGCGCTTGATGATGCCGTCATCAATCATGCCCTGCAGCGTATCGATGACCGCCTGTTCCGACCAGCCGAGCCGGTCGCCGATTTCCCGGTAGGGCCGCTCGACCAGCGGCAGGCCGTCCTGCACCACCTGAATAAAATCCTCGGCGCCGTCGCGGCGCGATTGCAGCGCAGACTCCAGGGCCGCAGCCGCGGGGTCGGGTGCCAGCTGGGCAAAGCCGCTGTGATCTTCCAGCTGCATGCGGAAACCGAGGTCGATGTGGTAGTCGCGCAGCAGCGGCAACGACAACACGGCGCAACCGGTGCTCTCCTGGATATCCCACAGGGTTTCCTGCAACGCCAGCCGGTTCTCTGCCGTCACCACGAACCAGAGATTGAAGCGGTGTTCACGCTCGTAGTTGTGATTGACCTGCGGGAAGGCGCTAACAATCGCCGCGGTGGTTTCCAGTTCCTGTGCCGGTACCGCCATGGCCGCCAGGGTACTGACCCCTACCGTGTTGGGCCGGAACACCGGCCCCACGCGGCTGACGGCGCCACGCGCCTGCAACTCCTTCAGTGTCGCCAGCACCGTTTCAGCCGTCGTATCGAGGCAGCGCGCGATACGTGCGAACGGCGCCGGATCAAGCGGAAAATTACGCTGGAAATCATTCAGCAGTCTGGAGGTCAGTGCCTGCATAATCACAACCCTGTGCGGTGCGCCCGGTCGGTAAAGAAGATGCCGCTGGGACTGGCGGCCGGCAGCGTTTTCAGCTTTTCCAGGCGCTCGGTGTCGTAGACCTCGATGCGGTTGTCATCGCGCACCGACACCCAGACTTTTTCGCCGCGCGGCGTGAACTCCATGTGCAGCACCGCCTTGCCCGGCGCCAGGGTCTTTACGATGGCGCGTGACTCGACGTCGATGACCTGCACCCTGTCGTTGTCCGGAAAGGCGAAGTTGACCCACACCTGGCGCCCGTCGGGCCTAGCCATGACGAATACCGGTTGCCCGTGCACCGCGATCTCGCCCACCTGCTGCCAGGATCCGGTCTTCACCACCAGCACCTTGTGCTGACCGACCGCCGGCAGGAAAGCATAATCGCCCGCCAGCGCCCAGCCCTCCAGGTGCGGCATCTTGTACACCGGCAGCTTTTCGTCGCGCGCGCCGTAGCCTTTGAGAATCTTGCGCACGCCCTGTTCGGGGTGCCACAGGTCGAGCAGCGCCAGACTGTCCTCGCCGAACAGGCCGGCGATGTAATAGCGGCCGTCCGGGGTAATGAGGGCGTCGTAGGGCGCCTTGCCGACAGCCTCGAAACGCTGGATGACGGGACGCCTCGCATCGTTCATGTCCGCTACCCAGATCTGGTTGCCCTCGTAGAGGCTGAACACAAAACGGTTGCCGGGCGCGTCGACCAGGCCGACGGTCTTGGACAGTTTGCCGGGCGCATACTCGGCGGGGATATCGGCGACCAATTCCAGCGTAGCGGCATCGAAAATCCGCACCCCGCCGGGTTCGTAGTTGGAAACCGCCACCAGCCGGCCGTCCTGGGAAATGGCGCCGCCGATGCTGTTGCCGGACTGGATGATACGCTTGACCACACGCGCTTCGAGGATATCGACCTTGGTCAATCCCCCGTCCCTGCCGAACACATAGGCGAAACGCTCGTCGCGTGAAAACACCACCGAGGCGTGGGACAGATCACCCAGGCCGTCGATTTCGGCCAAGCGGGTGTCGTCGCTGTGTTCCACCACCAGCAGCTGGCCGCTGGCGCGCTCGACCACGACACCGAGATCACCCGTGCCGCGCAGCGCGGCGTGGGCCGTCGCCGCGAGCAGCCAGCCCAGCGCCAGCACGGCTGCGCGCTTCATGGCGTCACCACTCCTGGGGTTTTCAGGTAGTCCACGATCCATTCAATTTCCGCTTCGCCGAGCAGGGTCTTCCAGGGCGGCATGGGCGTCCCGGGGCGCCCCTCGCGGATGGTGATGGCCAGGAACTCGCGGTTCTTCTCGCGCAGCGCCTCGGGCGTGAGCGCCGGCCCGAGACCGCCGTTCAGGCGCATGCCGTGACAGGAGCCGCAGTCCTGGTGCACCAGATTGCGCAGCTCCTTGCGCCGCTCGCCCGAAAGCGGGTCCGCCAGAGCGCCGCTCGCGGCAACACACAGCATCAGCAGCAGCCGGCTAGGCATACTTGAGCTCCGCTTCCTGTAGCAAGGGCATGAACCAGTCCAGCTCCCCGGCCAGTGCCACCACGGCACCGATAATCAGCAGAGCGGGTGCCTCGATGCCATTGCGCCGCACTGCCGTCGGCAGGTCGGCCAGCGTGGTGACAATGCTGCGCTGACGCGCCGTACTGCCGCGCTCGACAACCGCCGCGGGCGTGTTCTGTGCCCGCCCGGCTTCAACCAGTCCAGATACAATCTCGGCAACATGGGCCAGGCCCATGTAGACAACCAGGGTCTGATTCGGGTCGCTCAGCGACGCGCGGTCCATGTCCAGAGTTGCGTGTTCCATGCGCTGGCCGGTCAGAAACTGCACACCGTGGGCCAGTCCGCGGTGGGTCAGAGGTATACCGGCGTAGGCGGCGCAGGCGTGCGCCGCGGTGATGCCGGGCACCACCTCGAAAGCGATACCGTGACGCGCCAGCACCAGCGCCTCCTCACCGCCACGCCCGAAAATGTAGGGGTCGCCCCCCTTGAGTCGCACCACGTGCTGGCGTTTCCTGGCCAACTCGACCAGCAGCGCATTGATTTCCGTCTGGCTGAGAGTATGCCGCCCGCTTGCCTTGCCCACGTAGACGCGCGCCACGGCGTCCGGTATCAGTTGCAGAATCTCGTGCGACACCAGCCGGTCATAGACCACCGTGTCGGCCGTCTGGATCAGGCGCAGCGCCTTGACCGTGAGCAGATCGGGGTCGCCCGGTCCTGCGCCCACCAGATAGATTTTACCCGCTGTCGTCACCGTCACCCCC
>CBDTYI010000244.1:0-4692 GCA_965364565.1 uncultured Gammaproteobacteria bacterium
CATCGATGACGTCAGGGCCGCGGGCTACGACTACGTCGGCATCAGCATCGACGGGATTCGCGAAACCCACGACCGTTTTCGCCAGCAAGCGGGTGCGTTCGATGCCTCCATGCGCGGCATCCGCCTGTGCCGGGACGCGGGTATCAAGGTCGGCATGCGTTTTACGCCCACCCGGGACAATGCCTATGAGCTGCCGCTGCTGCTGCAGCTGATGGAACAGGAGGGGGTGGACAAGTTCTATCTGTCGCACCTGAACTACGCCGGGCGCGGCAATCGCAACCGTCGCTCCGATGTGGTGCACCAGACCACGCGCTGGGTCATGGACCTGCTGTTCGATACCTGCTGGGCCGACGTACAGGCCGGACGCAGGCGCGAATTCGTCACCGGCAACAACGATGCCGATGGCGTGTACCTGCTGCACTGGGTGCGAAAGAACCTCCCCGAACGCTATGAGTATTTGCGCGAACGGCTGACGCAGTGGGGCGGCAACGCCTCGGGTGTCAACATCGCCAATATCGACAACCTGGGCAATGTGCACCCGGATACCTTCTGGTGGAACTATAACCTGGGTAATGTGAAGGAACGGCCGTTTTCGGCCATCTGGGCCGATACCAGCGATCCGCTGATGGCGGGCCTGAAGGCGTCCCCGCGCCCGCTCAAGGGCCGCTGCCGGGTATGCAGTTACCGCGACGTGTGCGGCGGCAACACACGGGTGCGTGCTTTCCAGTTGACCGGTGACCCCTGGTGGGAGGATCCGGCCTGCTACCTCGACGACGAGGAGCTGGGCATCCGCGCCGAGGACTATGAGCATGACCAGCCGGAACCGGCGGCGCTGAAGCTGCGTACCGTACGGCGCACCGGTTAAGCGAACTCCGTGTACATTGGGACGACGGTCGGCGCTGATGCAGTTACAGACAGTGACGGGGGCCGTGACAAAGCCTCATGTCTCTCGGCGGGACGCCGTGAATACATCCCTGTAGGCTTGACGGCCGCATCCCTGCGGCCGACACCCGCCGACAGACATGAGGCCTTGTCACCGTAGCTCCTGGTATGCGCTTCGATTGCCCGGCCGCGATGGTGTTTCGAGAAAATGCGTAATGTGATTCTGCTAGCTTTGCTGTCCGCGCCGTTGTTCGCAATAGCAGCGCAACCCGACGCAGCCGCGCTGTTCCGGCAGCACTGCGCCGAGTGTCATGGCGCCGATCGACTGGGTGGTATGGGCCCCGCTTTGCTGCCGGAGAACCTCGGTCGGCTGCGCCGCGACAAGGCGGCCAGTCTGATCGCGGACGGGCTGCCGGCAACCCAGATGCCTGCCTTCGGTACCAGGCTGGACGCCGCACAGCGGCAGGCGCTGGTGGACCTGATCTACACGGCGCCGGCGACACCACCGGTATGGGGCGAGGCGGAAATTCGCGCCAGCCAGGTGATCTACAAGCCGCAGCTGGCGGAAAGGGACGCGAGCACGGCAAAGCCGGTCTACGCCGCCGATCCCCTCAACCTGTTCCTGGTGGTTGAGGCGGGTGATCATCACGTGTCGGTGCTGGACGGAGACAGGCTCGAGCCTATCCACCGCTTCAAGTCCCGTTACGCCCTGCACGGCGGCCCCAAGTTTTCCTCCGACGGGCGCTTTGTCTATTTCGCGTCGCGCGATGGATGGATCAGCAAGTTCGACATGTACCGTCTGGAAATCGTGGCCGAAGTGCGCGCCGGCATCAATACGCGCAACGCCGCGGTGTCGGCCGACGACCGCTTCGTCATGGTGGGCAACACCCTGCCGCACTCGCTGGTGGTGCTGGACGCGCGCGATCTCAGCCTGGTCAAGCTGATCCCGGTTCAAGATGATTTCGGCCACAGCTCGCGGGTGAGCGCCGTATATACCGCACCACCGCGCGACAGTTTCGTGGTGGCATTGAAAGATCTCCAGGAGGTGTGGGAGATCAGCTATGCCGACGATCCGGAGCCGGTGTTTCACGGCATGGTGCACGACTACAAGATGGGCGAAGGCCTGGCCGAAACCGGCCGCTTCCCGGTGCGCCGCATCAGGCTGGACGATTATCTCGATGATTTCTTTTTCGACCAGTCCTACCGGCACCTGATCGGCGCCGCCCGCAACCACAAGAACGGCCAGGTGGTGAACCTGATCGTCGGACGCAAGATCGCCGACATCGATCTGCCCGGCATGCCGCACCTGGGCTCGGGTATCACCTGGCCTTACCGGGACACCCGGGTGCTGGCGACGCCCAACCTCGAGCAGGGTGTGGTCAGCATCATCGACATGCAGGACTGGAGGACCATCAAGAAGATCGAGACACTGGGGCCGGGCTTTTTCATGCGCAGCCACGAGAATTCGCCCTACGCCTGGGTGGATGTGTTTTTCGGTCCCGACAGGGATGCGGTGCACGTCATCGACAAGCAGCGGCTTGAGATCGTAAAGACCCTGCGGCCGTTTGCTGGCAAGACCTCGGCACACGTGGAGTTCACGCGCGACGGAAGGTATGCCCTGCTCAGCATCTGGGAGACGGACGGCTTCGTGATCGTCTACGACGCGGCAACGCTGGAAGAAATCAAGCGCATCCCGATGAAAAAGCCGGTCGGAAAGTACAACGTCTACAACAAGATTACCCGTTCCGAAGGAACCAGCCACTGAGCCCCGCGGGCGTCCCTGAGGCCGTGGTTCGCGACCGGACCGGGTTGCACGCTGCGCTCAAAAGCCGGTGTTCAGGTTCATGTGGCCAAGCAGTCCGACCAGACCTGCCAGGATCAGGTAGAAGGCGACGATGTAGCTGAGCAGCTTCGGCCACAGCAGTATGGCGATCCCGGCCAGCAGCGCAACCAGCGGCGGGATGATGAGAATATCGATATTCATGGCAAGTCTCCTTCACGAGGCTGCGGCATGCCTCACCCCTGTTATGTAATCCGCGTGCCCACTTTGAACCGCCGTCCCCGGCTTCGCAAGTCTGCAGGCGACCGGTAAGCCTGCTCCCCGGCAGCGTGACCGCGGTGCCGCCACAAAACCGTCTTGATATACATCAAGGACAGTGCCTGCGGCCGCATCGTTAAATCGGTCCCGATCTCGGGCTAAACAGGCAGGTGCGTCATGAGCGAAGTGTTTACCAAGAGCATGGCGAGAAACATCTACTACGGAGGAAGCGTGTTCTTCGCGCTTCTGTTTCTCGCCTTGACTTTCGATACCTCCGGCAGGACGCCGGAACGCGACAACCACGAGGCGCTCACCGAGCAGGTGGCGCAGGGAAAACGGGTATGGGAGGAGAACAACTGTATCGGCTGTCACACCCTGCTGGGCGAGGGCGCTTATTTCGCGCCGGAGCTGGGTAATGTCTACACCCGCTTCGGCAATTCCACCGACGCCATCGTGGCATTCATCAAGAGTCGCCCGGCACAGGGTATTCCGGGGCGCCGCAGCATGCCGCAGTTCGATCTCAGCGATGAGGAACTGGAGGCGGTCGCTGCCTTCCTGAAATACACCAGCGAAATCGACGCGGCCGGCTGGCCACCGAACATCCAGGGCTGAGGGGATTATCATGCAATACCAATCACAAGCGGTTGCCAAACCCTACTTCATTGCCGCCATCGGACTGTTTATCGGGCAGATCCTGTTTGGCCTGATTCTGGGTATGCAGTATGTCATGGGTGATTTCCTGTTCCCGGAGATTCCGTTCAACGTGGCCCGCATGGTGCACACCAATCTGCTGATAGTGTGGCTGCTGTTCGGCTTCATGGGCGCCGCCTACTATCTGGTGCCGGAGGAATCAGAGCGCGAACTGCACAGCCCGGGGCTGGCCCTGCTGCTTTTCTGGGTCTTCCTGATCGCCGGGGCGCTGACCGTACTGGGCTACCTGCTGGTTCCCTATGCCGGGCTCGCCAAAATGACCGGCAACGAGTTGCTGCCGACCATGGGCCGTGAATTCCTGGAACAACCCACAATCACCAAGCTGGGCATCGTGGTGGTGGCGCTGGGTTTTCTCTACAACATCGGTATGACCATTCTGTCCGGTCGCAAGACGGTGGTGAACCTGGTCCTGCTCACCGGTCTGACCGGCCTGGCGCTGCTGTTCCTGTTCGCGTTCTATAACCCCGACAACCTGGTCAAGGACAAGTTCTACTGGTGGTGGGTGGTGCACCTGTGGGTGGAAGGCGTATGGGAGCTGATACTGGGCTCGATCCTCGCTTTCGTGCTGATCAAGACCACCGGTGTGGACCGCGAGGTGATCGAGAAGTGGCTGTACGTCATTATCGCCATGACGCTGATCACCGGCATTATCGGCACCGGACACCACTACTACTGGATCGGTACCCCGGACTACTGGCAGTGGTGGGGGTCGATTTTCTCCGCCCTGGAGCCGATTCCGTTCTTCATGATGACGGTGTTCGCTTTCAACATGGTGAACCGGCGGCGCCGCGAACACCCCAATCAGGCCGCGGTACTGTGGGCGCTGGGTACCGCGGTGATGGCGTTCCTGGGTGCCGGTGTGTGGGGCTTCCTGCACACCCTGGCGCCGATAAACTACTATACTCACGGTTCGCAGATCACGGCGGCACACGGTCACATGGCCTTTTATGGCGCTTACGTCATGATCGTGCTGACCATCATTTCCTACGCCATGCCGATCCTGCGTGGCAAACAGGCGGGCGATCCGCGCTCGCAGGTGCTGGAGATGTGGTCATTCTGGT
>CBDTYI010000245.1:0-4687 GCA_965364565.1 uncultured Gammaproteobacteria bacterium
GTGACCACGCGAGTGGTGGAGCGTTGAGGGGTGGTGATGCGAGTACCTGAGTTGATGGCGGGTCGCAGGAGGGGGCGGCGCGCGTTGGGCGTGGCGCTGATGGTGCTGGGGCAGGGGGCCGTTGCGGAAAGCAGCGGCAGCGCCGAACCCGGCGCACTGACGTTTGCCGGCGAGACGCGCCTGGCCAATGTGCGCCAGATCACCTTCGGCGGCGAGAACGCCGAAGCCTATTTTTCCCACGATGGCAATGAGCTGATTTTTCAGTCCACGCGTGACCCGCTGCAATGCGACGCTATCTTTCGCATGCGTGCAGATGGCAGTGAGGTGCGCCAGCTGTCATCCGGCCGGGGCGTTACCACCTGTGCGTTCATCGCGCCCGACAACCGGTCGATAATCTACGCCTCCACCCACCGCGAACACGAGGCCTGTCCGCCCAAGCCCGATTACACCCACGGCTACGTGTGGCCATTGTACCCGGAGTACGACATTTTTACGGCCGGCCCCGAAGGTGAAAATCCGCAGGCCTTGACCGACAGCCCGGGATACGACGCCGAAGCGGTGTACTCACCCAAAGGTGACCGCATTGTGTTCACTTCACTGCGCAGCGGTGACCTGGAACTGTACCTGATGCAGCCGGACGGCAGCGGAGTCGAACAGCTGACCGACACCCCGGGCTATGACGGCGGGGCGTTCTTCTCCCGCGACGGCGAGTGGATCGTGTGGCGTGCCTCGCGCCCGAGCGGCGCGGCCCTGGAAGACTACCGGGCGCTGCTGGCCGAGGGTCTGATCCGGCCCGGCCAGCTGGAGCTCTATATCATGAATTTAAAGGAGCGCGAGCCTGTCCAGCTCACCGATAACGGCGCGGCCAATTTCGGACCCTACTGGCACCCGGACGGCAAGCGCATCATTTTCTCCTCCAACCTGCACAATCCCGACGGGCGCAACTTCGACCTGTTCCTGATCGACGTCGAAAGCCGTGACATCGAGCGGATCACACATTACGACGGCTTTGACGGTTTTCCCATGTTTTCCCACGACGGCAAAAAGCTGGTGTTTGCCTCCAACCGCTTCGGCAAACAGAAAGGCGAGACCAACGTGTTCATCGCCGACTGGCTCGATGAGCAGCCGGAATAGGCGGGTTGGATTGCTTCACATCGAGTCCGCGGAGGACGGAGAGATCTCCTGAAGCCGGGTTGCGAGCGGTTCCTGCAGGTTGGGCTGAGGCTGCGAAGCCCAACGTTTTCGATGCGTGCCAATCCTATGGGTGTCCACCCGTTGGGCTTCAGCTTCGTTCAGCCCGACCTACCGGTTGATTTGGAATTATTTAGCGGCGCTGACCTGTTCCTGATGTCAGCGCATCCGGTGCCGACCGGCTACAATACGCCCCATGCTGCGATTCGATAATGTCAGCCTCAGAAGAGGCCCGCGGCTGCTGTTCGAGCAGGCCGGTTTCCAGGTTCATCCGCGACAGAAGGTCGGTATCACCGGCGCCAACGGGACCGGCAAGTCCAGTCTGTTCGCGCTGGTGCTGGGCGAACTGCACGCCGATGCCGGCGACTGCCGGTACCCCGCGGACTGGGTGGTCGCGCACGTGGCCCAGGAAACGCCGGCCGAGGAACGCGCGGCGATAGAGTACGTGCTGGACGGTGACGCCGAACTGCGCGAAGTCCAGAGCGCGCTGGCGGTCGCGGAACGCGCGGACGACGGCCAGCGCCTGGCGCTCCTGCACGGGCGCTTCGACGCCATCGACGGCTACGCGGCGCGCAGCCGGGCAGGGCAGCTGCTGCACGGGCTGGGCTTCAGCAGCGCCGACGAGGAACGCCCGGTGAGCGCGTTCTCCGGTGGCTGGCGCATGCGCCTCAACCTCGCCCAGGCGCTGATGTGCCGCTCGGACCTGCTATTGCTGGACGAACCCACTAACCACCTGGACCTGGATGCGGTGATCTGGCTGGAAGGCTGGCTGCGTGCCTACCCGGGCACACTGCTGCTGATTTCCCACGACCGCGATTTCCTCGACAGCGTCACCACCCATATCCTGCACCTGGAGCAGCAACGGGCAACGTTGTACAGCGGCAACTATTCGGCCTTCGAACGGGTGCGCGCCGAACGTCTCGCCTGCCAGCAGTCGGAGTACGAGAAACAGCAGCGCGAAATAGCCCACATGCACGCTTTCGTGGACCGCTTCCGGGCCAAGGCGACCAAGGCGCGTCAGGCGCAGAGCCGGCTGAAGGCCCTGCAGCGCATGGAACAGATCGCGCCGGCGCACGTCGATTCGCCGTTTCATTTCGGCTTCCGCAACCCCGACAAGGTACCCGATCCGCTGCTGCGTCTGGACAAGGTTGCGGTCGGCTACGGCGAAACCCGGATTCTGTCCGGCGTGAATCTCAGCCTGTCACCGGGCGACCGCCTCGGCCTGCTGGGTCCCAATGGGGCGGGCAAGTCCACGCTCATCAAGCTGCTGGCCGGAACCCTGCAGGCGCAGGCGGGAGCACGCGAGGCGGCGCGCGATCTCGAGCTGGGCTATTTCGCCCAGCACCAGATCGAGCAGTTGCGCGCCGACCAGTCGCCGCTCAAGCACCTCATGCAGCTGGATCCGCAGGCGCGCGAGCAGGACCTGCGCGACCATCTGGGCGGCTTCGGCTTTGCCGGTGAACAGGCGCTGATGCCGAGCGGGCCGTTTTCGGGTGGTGAGAAATCGCGCCTGGTGCTGGCGCTGCTGGTGTACCAGCGGCCCAATCTGCTGCTGCTCGACGAGCCCACCAATCACCTGGATCTGGAAATGCGCCAGGCTTTGGCGGTGGCGCTGCAGGACTTCGCCGGTGCGGTGGTGCTGGTGTCCCACGACCGCCACCTGCTGCGGGTAACCGCCGACCGTCTGGTCCTGGTGCACGACGGCCGCGTGGACGATTTTGCCGGCAGCCTGGACGACTACCCGGGCTGGCTGGGGGAACAGAACCGGCAGGCGCGGGTTGCCGGCAGGGATCCCACGGCCGCCGTAACCAGCGCTGCGGGGCGCAAGGACAGGAAGCGCCAGGAGGCCGAACAGCGCCGCCAGCTGCAGCCGCTGCGCAAGAAGATCCGTGCGGCTGAGGCGACGCTGGCGCAGCTGCACGCCCGCCAGGAGCAGTTGCAGCAGAGCCTCGCCGATCCCGCTGTCTACGCCGACACCGAGAAAGCGCAGCTCAAGGCCCTGCTGCGGGAGAAAGCCGAGCTGGACAACCGTTGCGAAGCACTGGAAATGCAGTGGCTGCAGGACTGCGAACGGCTGGAGACTCTGCAGATCGGCGACCTGCTCTGAGCGGGGAGCCCGCCAGGGAACCTCTGCGCGGCGGGTCACAGATGCACAGCTAGCGCGGTTTTATCTAAGGAACTTCTGATTAATTCGCTTCTCGTCATCCCGGCGCATGCCGGGATCCAGTGAATGCAACGCTATGGATTCCGGCATGCGCCGGAATGACGGATTAATCAGAGGTTCCCTGAGGGCGGGCTTCCTGCTGTGGTCCGCCCTGTAAGGGCGGCGCCACGCCGGTGTCCGGGGACTGCGGGGGGCGAGTGCCGGAGCGCAGCGCGATGGGATTACAGTTCTTGATCGTGACCCGGCCCTGGAGCAGATTTCCCTTCGAGTATTCACTGAACACGCAGCGGTTGGTTTCGGGGTCGTAGTTCTCGACCCAGAGATTATCCTCTTTCCAGGTCGTGGCGATGTGGTACTGGCCTTCGGGCACCTTGATGGTCATGACGCCCCCCCAGCGTTTGACGAAAATCTGCTGGAGGTAGAAGTAATAGAGCGCCCAGCCCAGGAAGAGCAATACCGCAGCAGCCACCAGGGCGCCCCTCAAATTGCCCATCTTTATACCGATCGCCACGATGACGGCGATCACCAGCCCGATAACCAGGGCCCAGTACAGATAAGTAACCATGTCAAAGCTCCGCGTTGTCTGTGTTGCGAAGCATATCTGTTCGCCACCCCGAAAACACCGCCCGTCCGGCGCCGGCACGATGTGCCGCCGGCCGCGCAGCGAGTGCCAACAGCGGGTCCTCCAGCCGGCGGCGCTGTGGATCGGTTTCGGCGCACGCGGTTTTCCGGTATAGTCGCGCCTGCCTCAACCGCTACACGGCAGCCTTAACCTGTGACAGCCACACCGCAAGTCCGCGCCGCGCGCCGCGACTACATTTCGCGCGAGGACCTGAACCGCCTTAGAACTTTCAGGATACTGCCCAACCTGGTCAAGATGCCGCTGTTTTTCGGCGCCATGCTGTGGCTGACCTGGCTGGCCTGGAACACCGAATCGAGCCTGCTGAAGTGGTCGGCCTATGTGGGTCTCGGCTACCTTTGGATGAGCATTGTCACCTTCATGCACGATGCCACCCATAACACCCTGTTTGAGAAACCCTGGAAGAACTGGGCATTCGGCATTGTCTCCATGATCCCGCTGATGGCTTCCTTCATCGCGTTCAAGGAAGACCACATGGAGCACCACCGCTACAACCGCTCGCCGAACGACCCCGACGCCTTCACCATGGGTAAGCGCGGCGTGCTCGACTTTGTCGCGTTCTATGGCTACATCCTGGCAGGCGCGCTGCTGAGTTTCGTGCACTTCAACTTCATCTACCCGATCCAGCGCTTCAACGCCAGGAAGTGGGCGATACACCTGTTCGAAACCCTGCTCAAGATCGCCTGCTACTG
>CBDTYI010000246.1:0-4650 GCA_965364565.1 uncultured Gammaproteobacteria bacterium
TCACGTTCGTTCAGCCCAACCTGCGTCCCGAGCCGCTGTCCCATCTGCACCGGCTGTTCCGCACGCAGGTTCTGCTGCCAGTCGACGCGGTTCGGTGCGAACAGCAGGATTACCGTTGAACCCATATTGAAGCGGCCCATCTCCGCACCGCGGTCCAGTGTGATACCGGCTTCCCGGTAACTGTCCACTTCGACCTGTTTGCGCGGCGGCGGGGTCACCAGTCCCGCCCAGACCGTTTCGATGGCCGCGACATTGATGGCGCCCACCAGCACCACGGCCATCGGGCCTGCGTCGGTGTCGAACATCGACACCAGTCGCTCGTTGCGCGCGAACAGGCCGGGTACGGTGCGGGTGGTGTGCGGTGCGACGCTGAACAGCCGGCCCGGCACATACACTGTTTCGCGCAGCCTTCCGGTCAGCGGCATGTGCACGCGGTGGTAGTCGCGCGGCGACAGATAGATGGTGGCAAAGCTGCCGTTGCGGAATTGCTCCGCACGCTGGCTGTCACCGCCCAGCAGCGTGGTGACGCTGAAGTCGTGTCCCTTGGCCTGGAACACGGCATCGGCGTCGATGGCGCCGATCTGGCTGATATGTCCGTCTGCCGGGCATATCACTGTGGCTGCGTCGCCCTCGATAGAGCGTGCGCCGTCGCGCAGCGGGCGGGTGAAGAAATCGTTGAAGTGAACGTAGTCCTCTGGACGCTGGTACAGCGCTTCGCTCCAGTCGACACCGAAATGCGCGGCGAAGGCGCGTATGAACAGGTTCTTGAACCAGGGCGCCCGAACGCGGGTGAGGCGGAACGTCAGCCGCGAGATGCCGTGCTGCGGCAGCGGATACAGCGGCAGCGATTTCAGGTAATCCAGCCCGCTGGCCCTGCGCTGTTGCGGCATGCCGCTCAAGGTCCTTGTCTGACCTCGGCCTGCACCTCGAGGCGGCTGCCGTCGGCGAATATCAGCACCAGGGGAACGCGATCGCCCGCGCTGAGGCGCGTCTCGGGCGCAGGCATCATCAGGTGCAGACCGCCGGGTTCGAAATGCACGCTACCGCCGGCAGGAATCACGACGTCGTCCAGGTGGATCATGCGCGCCACGCCATCGACCACTTCCGACTTGTGCAGCATGATGTGGTTGAACGCCGGGCTCTGCACTTCCACCAGCATAAGCTCCTCAGTACCGGAGTTCTTCACTGTCAGGTAGGCCGCCAACATGCGCGCGCCGGGCGGTGCCTCGCGTACCCAGGCATCTTCGACCTGCACTTCGGCCTGCGCCACGGACAGCCAGCTGCAAGCTGCCAGGGTCAGCGCCAGCACTATGCGTTTCATCGTGTCGCCTCGTAGTATTGTTTGATGGCCTGCAAATCGGTCACGATGTATTCCGGCTGGTGCGGAACGTTGAACAACGCGCGAAACCTGCCTTCCGGATCGAACAGAATGATGGCCGCGCTGTGGTCTACCAGGTAGTCATCGCTGCCGCTGCCTTCGACCTTGCCGTAGATAATGCCCAGTTGCCGCGTGAGTTTCAGAACTTGAGCGGCGTCGCCGGTAACGCCGATGAAACTATCATGGAAATAGGGTACGAAACTTGCCAGCAGTTCGGGGGTGTCCCGCTCCGGATCGACGCTGAAAAACACCACCTGCGGCAGTTCACCGGCGTCTGGATTGTTTGCCAGCTGCCGCTGCACCTGGGCCAGCATGGCCATGGAGGTGGGGCAGACGTCGGGGCAGTGGGTGTAGCCGAAAAATGCCAGGGTCCAGCGGTCCTTAAGATCATCCAGGGTGAACGGCCGGCCCGCCTGGTCGGTGAGCTGGAAATCGGCAATCGGCTTGGGCGAGGGCAGCAGAGTTGCCTGTTTCAGTTCGGGTGGCTCGGGGGCGCTGCAAGCGGTCAGCAGCAGTGCGCCCAGCAATACGGGTATAATCAGCCAAAGAGGCAAGAAGAACGGGGTTTTTTCAGGTTTCACCATAGGCTCGTATTATCCCATCGACGGGCATGGGGTGACAGGGCTTTTTCAGACCGGTGGTCGCTCGGGTCTGAGGTGCGATTGCGATGGTGCGCCAGCGCGGTCACGCGGCCGCGGGGGATTATGAGACAGGTTCTACGATGAATGATACACATCACCCGGAACTGCAAACCATCCGCGACCTGATACGCTGGGGCGCGAGCCGTTTTCAGCAGGCCGGCCTGACCTTCGGTCACGGCACCGACAACGCCTTCGACGAGGCGCTGGTGCTGGTCACGCACGCCCTGCACCTGCCGCTGCAGTTTCCGCAGCAATACCTGGCGGCGCACGTAACGTCCCGGGAGCGCGACGAGACCATGGCGCTGATCCGGGAGCGGATCGAAACCCGCAAGCCGGCGGCCTATCTCACCCATGAAGCGTGGTTCGCGGGTCTGCCGTTCTATGTCGACGAACGCGTGCTGGTACCGCGTTCCCCCCTGGCGGAGTGGATCGAGCGCGGCTTCCAGCCGTGGCTGCAACCAGACAGCGTGCAGCGGGTGCTGGATCTGTGCACCGGCAGCGGCTGCATTGCCATTGCCTGCGCGCGTGCCTTCGAGCAGGCGCACGTCGATGCCGCGGACATCTCGGAGGAGGCCCTGGCGGTGGCGCAAATCAATATCGAGCGTTTCCAGTTGCAGGAATGGGTCAGGCTGGTCGAGTCTGATCTGTTCGCCGGCCTGGGCGGGATGCGCTACCAGCTGATCATCAGTAACCCGCCGTACGTGTCGGCCGAAGAAATGGCAACATTGCCCGAGGAATATCGCCACGAACCCAGGCTCGGCCTGACTGCGGGCAGCGCGGGGCTGGATGTCGTGATTCGCATCCTGGCGCAGGCGGGCCGGCACCTGGAACCCGACGGCATTCTGGTGGTCGAGGTGGGTAACAGCCAGGCAGCGCTCGCGGAAGCCTTCCCCGAGGTGCCGTTCCTGTGGCTGGATTTCGAGCGCGGCGGTCACGGCGTGTTCCTGCTTGACGTCCAGCAGGTGCAGCAGTATCAATCGCTTTTCGAAAATGCACTAAGCTAGGTGGAGGCAGGCGATGCTGGGCAGACCCAAAACACCCGAACAATATGTGGATTTGGTGGATCAGGCGCTGTTCGAGATCGAGGACCTGCGTCTGGCGGCGGAATACGATATGGATTCCATGGGGGCGGCGACCGAGTTTCTCGCCGACCTGGAACACGATGTGCGCAAGCTGCGTCAGGCTATGGCCGACGGCAGCTACCGGTTTGGCAAAGAAAATCTGCCATTCGTGACGGTGGTCGAGAACCAGGACGAGCGTATCCTGCCGTTCAAGCAGTTGCTGTTAAAGATCAACGAAACCCACATCAAGGGTCTGGATGTGGATGAAAGCTGACCGGCGCCGCTTGACCCAGGTCAACGCGTCACCGCCGGGCCGCGGATAGCCTGTGCGGAAGCGATGTGGAGGCAGACATGGTAAAAGCCGTTGAATTCGACGCCGATCTGATCAAGCGCTACGAGGGAAGCGGGCCGCGCTACACATCCTACCCGACGGCCATGGAATTCTCGCCCGCGGTGCGGGAACAGGAGTATGCAGCCTGGGTGCAGCGCAGCAATGCGACGCGGCGGCCGCTGTCGCTGTATGTGCATATCCCGTTCTGCGCCCACGTGTGTTTCTATTGCGCCTGCAACAAGGTAGTGACCGGCGACCGCAGCAAGGCGCAGCCCTATCTCGCGGCGCTGGCGCAGGAAATCCGCCTGCAGGCGACGCTGGTGGACACGAGCCGCCCGGTGGAACAGCTGCACTGGGGCGGTGGCACACCAACTTTCCTGAGCGAAAAGGAAATCCGTCAGCTGATGCGCATGCTCGGCGAGCACTTCCAGCTGCTGGAAGACGGCAGCGGGGAGTATTCCATCGAGGTCGACCCGCGCGAGGTGCGCGAGGAAACCCTGCCGACGCTGCGCGAAATCGGCTTCAATCGCATCAGCCTGGGGGTGCAGGACTTCAACCCCGTGGTACAGAAGGCCGTGCACCGGTTGCAGTCCGCCGAGCAGACGCTGGGCGCCATGCAGCAGGCGCGCGAGCTGGGTTTCCGCTCCATCAATATCGACCTGATGTACGGTCTGCCGTTCCAGACCATCGCGAGCTTTTCCGATACCCTGGACGCGGTCATCGAGGCGCGCCCGGACCGGCTGTCGGTGTTCAACTATGCGCATCTGCCGGAACGCTTCAAGCCGCAGCGCCGCATCAACCGCGAAGACCTGCCGAGTGCGGACGAGAAGCTCGGTATCCTGTCCCTGACCATCGACAAGCTCACCGCGGCCGGTTACCAGTACATCGGCATGGATCATTTCGCCCTGGCCGACGACGAACTGGCGCAGGCGCAACGCGACGGCACCCTGCACCGCAATTTCCAGGGCTACTCGACGCACTCCGATTCTGACCTGGTGGCCCTGGGGGTGAGTGCCATCAGTTCCATGCCGGACGGCTTCAGCCAGAATCACAGCAATCTGGACAGCTACTACGCAGACCTGGAAGTGCCGCGCCTGCCTATCGCGCGCGGCGTCGCCCTCGACGCCGACGATCACCTGCGCGGGGAAGTTATCCAGCAGCTGATCTGCAACAACACCCTGGACAAACGCCGTGTCGAAAGCCAGTTCGGCATCGAGTTTGATCACTATTTTGCCGCCG
>CBDTYI010000247.1:0-4614 GCA_965364565.1 uncultured Gammaproteobacteria bacterium
ATCCGGCTTTTGGCCGTAACGCGAAGCCACCGGCCGCATCCAGTGCGCCGCAGGCCGGGCACCCGTGCGCTCGATGCTCTGCACAGGAACCAGGACCACCGCTGGATCGACAGCGGGGCCGGACCAAGCCCACATACCCGGCCAGTTGTATGCACGGTGGTTTCGGACTAGGGTCACAGCATGCCGCAACGGGAACCCAGCACCATACTGCAGCCGGGCCACAACTGCTGGCGCCTGGAAGCCGCGCGCCGGGTCGCCATCGCGGTCGATGGCGAGGCCTATTTTCGCGCGGTGCGCGAAGCGATTCTTGGCGCCAGGCGCTCGGTGTTCATCCTCGGCTGGGATATCCACAGCAAGTTGAAGCTGGTCCGCGACGGTGAACACGACGGCCACCCGGAGGAGCTCGGCGCGCTGCTGGATTTCGTGGCGGAGCAGCGTGGCGTCGATGTCTATGTGCTGAGCTGGGACTTCGCCATGATCTACCTGGTCGAACGCGAACCTTTCCCGCTCTATGCGCTGAACTGGACGACCCACGCGCGGGTGCGTTTTCACATGGACGACAGGCATCCGGTGGGGGCGTCCCAGCATCAGAAGGTGGTGGTAGTCGACGATGCAGTGGCATTCAGCGGCGGGCTGGACCTCAGCAAATGGCGCTGGGACACCCCCGAGCACCGCATCGATGACGAACGCCGCACCGACCCCGACGGCGAGCCCTATCCGCCGTTCCACGATGTCCAGATGCTGGTCGACGGCGACGCCGCTGCCGCGCTGGGCGAGCTGGCGCGCGAGCGCTGGCGGCGCGCGACCGGCGACGAAATCGACCCGACACCCACAGAGCCGGACCATGACCCCTGGCCCGCTTCGCTGCCGGCGCTGATGCACGATGTGCCGGTGGCGATTGCACGCACCGTCGCGGAGTACGCCGGCCAGTCGGCGGTACGCGAGGCCGAACGACTGTATCTGGACAGCATTGCCGCCGCGCAGCACTTTATCTATATCGAGAACCAGTACCTCACTGCGCACTGCATCAAAGAGGCTCTGGTGGAGCGGTTGCAGCACAGCGATGCGCCGGAGGTGGTCGTGGTCATGCCGCAGCGAACCGGCGGCTGGCTCGAGCAGCACACCATGGATGTGCTGCGCGCGCGCCTGGTGAAACAGCTGCACGAAGCGGATCACCACCGGCGCCTGCGCCTGTATTACCCGCAGCTGTCGTCCTCCGCGGACGTCGCGTTGATGGTACACGCCAAGGTGATGATCGTTGACGACCGCCTGCTCAGGGTGGCGTCATCCAACCTCAGCAACCGTTCCATGGGCCTGGACTGCGAATGCGATCTGGCGATCGAGGCTGACGCGGACTCGGATACGCAACAGGCGATCCGCAAGCTCCGGGAACAGTTGCTGGCCGAGCACCTCGGCGTTGAGGTCCAGGCTGTTGCCGACGCGATGCAGCGCGAGCAGTCGCTGATCAGGGCCATCGAAAGCCTGCGCGATGGCGCGCGCACCCTGCAGCCCCTGGAAACCGAAGTGGATCCCGAGATCGATCAGCTGGTGCCCGAATCCGCCTTGCTCGATCCGGAACAGCCGATCGACTCGGAACGTCTGGTGACCCATTTCGTACCCGAGAAGCACCGGCCGCACACCGCGCGGCGTGCCGTGCTGGGAGTGCTGACGCTGGCCGCATTGCTGGGCCTGGCCGCCGCCTGGCGCTGGACACCGCTGGGCGACTGGCTGAAGATCGACAGCCTGATCGGCCAGGCCCAGGCGCTCAACGCCCACCCCGCCACCCCGCTGCTGGTCATCGCCGGTATCGCGGTGGCAGGATCGTTGGCGGTACCGCTGACCTTGCTGGTGGTCGCCACCGTGCTGGCGTTCGGCTCGCTGGCCGGGTTCGTCTATTCGCTGGCCGGCGCCGAGCTCAGCGCCCTGCTGACCTATGCGCTGGGACAGGGCGCGGGGCGCGACCTGGTGCGCCGCTACGCCGGGGAACGGCTCAACAGCGTCAGCAAGAAGCTGTCCAAACGCGGCCTGTTGACCATCATCACCCTGCGCATCGTGCCGGTGGCGCCGTTTACCGTCATCAACCTGGTGGCGGGGGCCTCGCACATCCGACTCAAGGACTTCGCACTCGGAACGCTCCTCGGCCTGTTGCCCGGTGTGTTCGCCATCGCACTGTTTGCCGATGGACTGGTGGAATCCATCCGCGATCCGGATAGCGGCAGCTTCGCCTGGCTGGCTGCCGTGGTGATCGTGATTGCGCTGGCGGCGTTCGGACTGCGCAAGTGGCTGCGCGGCAGGCAGGCGGAGGGTACGCGGTAAACCCGCGTTGGTTCCGTGCAGCTCAGGCTCGCGACCTGGAACCTGCATCGCTGCATCGGCCGTGACGGTGTTATGTCGCCCGAGCGTTGCGCGGCCGTGCTGAAGGAAATCGATGCCGATGTCATTGCGCTTCAGGAAGTGGAATCGCGTCCCGGGCACGCGCTCGACGCGCTCGCCTGCCTGGCGCGTGAAACCGGCAGTCAACCAGTAGCCGGAACGACCATGGTGCGGGAAGACGCACACTACGGCAATGCGCTGCTGACGCGCCTGGTGCCGGAGGCGGTTCGTCATCACGATCTCAGCGTCCCCGGGCGTGAACCGCGCGCCGCACTGGACGTCGATCTGAAACTGGACGGGTGCAGAGTGCAGCTGATCGCCACGCACCTCGGCTTGCGCCCCGCGGAACGACGTGACCAGGTACGCCGCCTGCTGCCCCGGTTCGACGTTACGGGCCGCGATCTGGTGGTGCTGGCCGGCGATCTGAACGAATGGTTCTTGTGGGGAAGACCGTTGCGCATGCTGCACCGCCTGTTCCCCGACACACCGCACCGGCGCTGCTGGCCGGCCTGGGCGCCGCTGTTCGCACTCGACCGGATATGGGTGCGTCCACGCCGCGCACTGTGCCGGCTGGCAGCACACCGCAGCGCGCTGGCGCGCGTCGCCTCGGATCATCTTCCGCTGATCGCGGACATCGAGCTGGATGGCCCACCGGGCACCGATCCAGATTCTCCCCAGACCGACAAGCCCGAGGCACCGCAAACTGACAGGACTACGCGGAAGGCCCATCACTGAATCGGCGTCGCAGCGCGCCGTACCCACCGGGAACGAGACAACCTGTCCCCGCGCGAGGCGCGGATGCAGCGCGACTCAGTGGCAGACGCTGCAGCCTACCGGTTCGCCCTTGCGCACCAGCGTGCCATCCAGGACGCGATCGGCTTTGGCGACCGACAGCACCGTACCCACGTTCTGGGATCGGGATCCCGGCCCGTGGCAGGCCGCGCAGGCCGCTGAATTGTTCTGGGCAAGGTCCTCGTGACCGCCGTTGGCAAAGCGCGTACCGGCGCCCACCGGGTGCATGCCGTGCGGGCCGCCCAGGGTATTACGCGTGTCCATGGCGGTGCCGTGACAGGTGCTGCACTCGACAAGGGTGCCGGTATGGCCCTGCAGCTGTCTGGCGGTGACATTGTCGTTGGCATTCGGGTTGGCGTTCGGCCATTCGGCGTGCGTGGCGCCGTGGCAACCCTCGCACATCACGCCGCCGTGGCCGGTGCTCACCCGGTACAGCTTGGGGTTGCCGGCACCCGGGTTGGCAAAGCCGTTGAACGTCGCCGGCACTGCAGGCTCCGCAAAGCGCTTGTTGTCCGGCACGATCGGCGTGGCCTTGTCATCACCGATACGCCAGGCCTGGCGCAGACGGATACCATCGGTGTTGCCGTTGGTATCCGCCGTGTTGACGATAACATTGGCGCTGCCCGCCAGGTTGTCGTTCACATCACCGGTGTGGCAGGAACCGCAGCCCGGCTCGTTGGCCCAGGGCACGCGCGGCTGCGGGCTGGCCGGATCGTAGAAATTACCCAGGTCCAGCTGGAAGTCGCCCGGGTTGTCCGGTGATACACCCGCGGAGAAGTCCGCGCCCACCTGCAGCATGTCGCCGTGACAGTCGTTGCACAGCATACCGGCGTTGAACATGGCACCGCGCAGACACTGGGTGGTCGAACCGGGGTGACACTGGTAGCAGGTATCCTCAAGCACCGCCAGGCGCGCCGCCTGGTTGGTGACGGTACCGCCGGCGTCCTGGGCCGGGGCCGGCATGGGCGGAAACAGCCCGGCGAACTGGCCGTGATGGTTGTGCATCACCCGCGAGTTGCTCTGATGCGCCAGCTGGTTGCGCCCGTTGGCTGCGCTGCCCGCGGGACCGGCCTGCGGACCGACCTGGGCGAGATCCAGCGCCGGCGTGTAGTGGCACACCTGGCAGACCACCGGCGTGCCCTGCACCAGAGCCTGGTTGGTAAGGCAACTGGCATCGCCGTTACCGGCATTGGCGGTGATATCGCAGGGCGTCGGCTGATTGGCGGTATCCACATAGCTGGCACCGTGCCTGAGGTCGTGCAGGCGCAGGATGTTGATGTCGGCCGCGTATTCGACACTCACCTTGGTGGGCAGGTTCGGCTCGGGATCGTCCAGGCTGGTCGCCACCGGCAGGCCAGCGGCACTGAGGACGTCGGTGGGGCCACTGGTGCGGCTGTCTTGCACGTCCGCCGGGTCGGAGTGGCAGTTGCTGCAGCTCGCCTCGCCGGA
>CBDTYI010000248.1:0-4609 GCA_965364565.1 uncultured Gammaproteobacteria bacterium
CGATCAGCACGGTGAACACCAGCGCAATGCCGACCTTGAGTCGCACTCGCCGGGAGTGGCCAACGGATTGCGCAGCACCAGACTGCGGTGCGGCGCCAGAAGCAGTCAGCTGGTCGGAAACAGGCATCATCAAAACCCCATTATCGGTGCGGCAGTCAGCAGACTATATCAAAGACGCTGCACACCTGTTTGCGCAACATACCGCGGCACAGGACACCAGCGCCAGGCCCTTAAAACTGCCTTGAATTAAGGGACGCATCAAGCACCAGGGCGGTCGCAACCGATAGACCCTGATTTAATGTTCACACCGTTTTCCGCGTGCTAGACTGGCGCGGGTCTACGACCACAGCCACCACCATGGCAGCCACATCACTTTTCAATTGTCAACAGGAGAAAAACCAGAATGCCTTGTGATAACAGGAAACTTTGTTCCATGCTGTCGGGCGTGTTTGCGTCTGCGCTGCTGGCCACGGCCACAGTAAACGCCGGCGAGTCGCGCGAAGCGACGCCGGGCTACACCCAGGATTCGAGCAAGAACATCGTCCGCAGTGGCACCGGCGACTGTGTGCGCACGGGCACCTGGTCATCCGATGACGCCACCGTCGTTGGCTGCGACGGCGTGACGCTGGAATACGTCATCGACGTGATCGAGGGTGAGCCCTCCGGGCTGGTGGCCACAGTGACCATTCCGGCGGCGGCGCTGTTCGCGTTTGACAGCGATGTCGTCACTGCCGAGGGCAAGAGCGCCATCGAGCAGTATCGCGCCCGGCTGCGTCCGGAACTGTCGGAGGCCTACGCCGGCATTATTATCGGACATACCGACAGCACCGGGAACGCCGAGTACAACATGGGGCTATCCAAGCGCCGCGCCCAGGCCGTGGCCGACTACCTGGTGAGCACCGGAATCGAGCCGGAAAAACTGCGCATCACCGGGCGCGGCAAGAATGATCCGATCGCCTCCAACGCCAGCGAGGACGGTCGGGCCCAGAACCGCCGCGTGGACATTATCGTGATTGCCGAACCCCGTGCCCTGGACACCATTCGCTTCCCGAGCGTGGCGCTGTTCCCGCGCCGCAGTGCAGAAATCACCGAACAGGGCCGCGCGATTCTGGAGAAAAACCGTGAGGCGTCGCGCGAGCTGCTGAGCCGGGCGTCCTACATCGAGGTGGTCGGTCATACCGACGACGTGGGCGATGACGCCTACAACCAGGATCTCTCCGAGCAGCGTGCCCGGGCGGTACGCGATTACCTGGTTGCCGCCGGTGTCGACAGCAGCAAGATCGTCACCGTGGGGATGGGCGAAAGCCTGCCGGTGGCCAGCAACACCACCGACGAAGGTCGTGCCGAGAACCGCCGCGTCGACGTCCTGGTGCTGGGTCGGGTGAAATAGTGGCAGCGATTGCTCCCTTGCCCAGGGGGAGCTAAAGCTGCTGCGGAATAAACAGGGGTCCGGGTTACCGGACCTCTGTTTGCTCTCCGTCAGAGATTCATCTCCTGCTCCAGCTCCTGCACGGCCGGGTCATCGGGACAGGTTTCCGGCAACCGGTTCAGGTGCAGGCCTTGCAGGTCCAGTTTATCCTGCTCGCGATACAGGCCGATCCCCAACAGCGCACTCAAGGACGACCTGCCGGCGAGGCGCGACCCGGTCGGCATGCCGGCGCCCCGCAGCCAGTCCTCCAGTGGCTGTAACCAAGGCGGCTGTCCGTTATCAAGAAACCATGAATCGACCGCGAACCGCTGACCAGTACGGCGCTCGCGAATTACCGCCGACCCGTGCACGTTGAAAATCAGGGGACAGCGGACCTGCGGATCGCGCCTTGCCCTGACCGGTTGGGGGCGCTCCCTACGGGCGAGCCAGGAAGCGCTCATCCGCGGCGGTTCCCGACGCAGCGAGCAGCGCTGGCGCCCGTACGCGAGCGCCTGTTACCATGCCCACCCCGGCAGCGCGGATCCCGGTGCGGCACGGCGCACGCCAGGCCTGCAATACCGCGCCCAGCGGCAATCCAGTTCGCTTTATGATGGGTCAACAATAGGGAGCAATGATGACGAATCTCGGTAAGATCATTCCTGTCGCACTGGCACTGCTGCTGCTCGCCGGGTGCAACACCATGCAGACACGCAGCAGCGACGCATCGGTACTGACGCGCATAGAACAGCGCGGCGAACTGGTGCTCGGCACCTCCGGCGATATGGAGCCCATGAGCTACACACGCGAAGACGGCACGCTGGTCGGCCTGGACATCGATATCGGCCGCTTCATGGCCCAGGCGATGGGGGTGAAACTCACCACCCGGACCCTCCCCTTCACCGACCTGCTGCCCGCCCTGCAGCGCGGCGATGTGGACGTCGTGATCTCCAATCTGACCATCACCCCGAAGCGCAACATGAGCGTCGCCTTCGTGGGGCCCTATATGACCTCGGGCAAGTGCATTCTCACCAGACAGGAGAGCCTCGCCAGGGCCCAGCAGGCCGAGGATCTCAATACGCCCGATACCCGCATTGCCGTGATGAAGGGATCCACCAGTGAAGATTTCGTCAAGACCCTGTTGCCGCAGGCGACGGTTATGCTGACCGACAGCCGTGCAGCCGCCGTCGATCTGGTGAAAAGCGACCAGGCTGGCGGCATGCTCACCGACTACCCCATTTGCATGTCGACCGTGAAAAACCATCCCGAGGCCGGATTCGTTTCGCTGTTTTCACTGCTCAGCTATGAACCGATCGGCATTGCCCTGCCCGGCAACGACCCGCTGTTCGTCAACTGGACGGAAAATTTCCTGATGCGCATGGAGGCACTGGGCGCACTGGACGAAATCGGCAAGCGCTGGTTCGGTGAGTACGCAGAGGCCATGCAGCCCGAGTAGAACCTGTCTCATAATCCCGCGCGAGCCGCGTTACTGTCCGAAATAACGGCGTGCTCCCGGTCTCGGCTCGCCGCGAAGCCGGTTCGATCGAGGCCCCTTCAAGGGGCCTTTTCATTTGCGTAATATCGGGCGCGCGTCCCGCAGGCGTGCAGCGCCGGCGGAGCGATCGTCCTGCCCCGCTGCGGCACCACCCGCTGGCGCCGGAAATGACGCTGGATCACACACAAAGTCACTTACCACACCATGGAGTCATGAAATGAGCAAGCGCATTTTATGTCTGACACTGTATACGCTGGCTGCATTGCTGGCCGCCCCTGGCGCCGCGGCGGATGAACTCCTGCTGCGCGACGGTTCGCGTATCCTGGGCACAGTGGTAAAAAAAGCCGGCAACACACTCGAGTTCAACACCTCGTTCGCAGGCACCATCAAGGTCAACTGGGACCAGGTCAGCGAACTCAGGACCGACCAGCCGGCGCCGGTGCTGCTCAGTAACGACAAGGTGATCAGCGCGCGTCTGTTCAAGAACCGCACCGACAGCACAACACTCCAGAGCGGACCTGACACGCCGCCACAGAGCTTCGGGCCGGCCGAAGTGGCGTTCATCAACCCCGAGCCCTGGCGACTGGGCGAGGGTTTCAAGTTTACCGGCCGGGTCAACTTCGCGCTGGAATCGCAGCGCGGCAACACCGACGAGGACGAAATCGATATCGACGGTCACCTGTTATGGCGCCGCAAGCACGACAGATTCACCCTCCTGGGAGAACTCGAGCACGACAAGAATGACGGCAGGACCACCGCGGACAACTGGGAGCTCAGCGGTAAATACGACCATTTTGTGACCAAGAAATGGTACTACGGCGCCTATCTGTTCACCGAGGCCGATGACTTCGCCGATCTCACACTGCGGGTGGGAGCTGGCCCCGGCGTCGGCTACCAGTTCTTCGAGAGCGAGGAACTGAACCTGTCCACGGAACTGGGACTGATACGGGTTTACGAGGACTTCCAGACCCAGGATAACGACAAGTACTGGGCTGCCGGCTGGATGATCAACTTCGACAAGTATATCTTGCCCACGCTATTCAAGTCCTATCATCTGCAGCTCTATCACCGCAACAATGGTCTGTGGAACCTGTATTCCACCAGCGACGTGATCTGGAACACCTGGACCGGGCTGCGTTTCCCGCTGGTACTGGGGCTGGTCGCCAGCACCGAGATCAAGGTGGAATACGACAGCGGTGCAGCCCCGGATGCCGACGAAGTCGACACCACTTACACACTCAAGCTGGGCTATCAGTGGTGAGCGGATGCCGCAACATGCTCACCGACGGCGCGGCGATCGCACCAGGCTCGACATCGTCCCGGAGGATCACCATCCGGCGTTACGGCCGCGCATCATCACGAGCACCGGTTGTGGCTCTTACACCACCACAGTGCGGCCAGAACGCTGACCACCGCCAACAGGGCGATGACACCTGCATAGGTGAGTTCATCCATTACCATAACACTACTCCTTCATGCAGCTTGGAAATCAACCCTGTCAGCGGGCGGTGTTCTGCCTGCACGATCAGCCCTCGTAGCGACTAACGCCGGCCACGCTCGACCGGAGAATCCACGATCGCATCCACTTCTTCCTGACTCAGGTATTGCGCCTCGTACACCACGCCCAGGTCCTCGATCTGACCGACATAGGCACGCAGGTGATTGCGCGAGCCACTCATGAGGTTTTCGTACAGTCGGCGGATGTCGGC
>CBDTYI010000249.1:0-4593 GCA_965364565.1 uncultured Gammaproteobacteria bacterium
ATGGTTTGATTCTACGCCGGCAGGCGCACGCCCGACACGACGCGCCGGCGGTACCCCCGAATGCGCCAGCAACTGGCGTTGTTCTGTTGAGCGACCTGCCGCCCCCGCCAGCTAGAGCCGCCCATCCCAAAGCCGTGCCGCGCCCCGCACGCCGCTGGAATCACCGAACTTCGGTTGCAGCAGACGCGTATCGACCCGATCCGAGAAGACGTAGCGGCCCCAGCACCGGGGTACATCATGGTAAAGCCGCTCGATGTTGCCCACCCCTCCCCCCAGCACAATGCATTCGGGGTCGAGGATATTGATGACCGTCGCCAGGGCGCGCGCCATGCGGTCGCTGTACCGGTCCAGCACCGCGACGGCCGCCGGCTCGGCGTCCCGGTCCCGCTGCGCGATGGCGGCGGCCGTCAGCTCGATACCGGTGTATTGCCGGTACTCGCGCTCCAGCGCCGGACCGGACAGCCAGGTTTCGATACAGCCCTGCCTGCCGCAATAGCAGGCCGCACCGGGGCGCTCCTCGTCGCGTGGCCAAGGCAAGGGATTGTGTCCCCACTCGCCGGCAATGGCGTTGGGCCCACCGAGCAATTTGCCGCCCAGCACAACACCGCCACCGGTGCCGGTCCCGACGATTACGCCGAACACACTGGCCGCCCCGGCCGCAGCGCCGTCGCAGGCTTCCGACAGCGCAAAGCAATCCGCGTCGTTGGCGATACGCACCGGACGGCGCAATGCCGTCTGCAGATCATCGCGCAGCGGTCTGCCGTTCAGACACACGGAATTGGCATTCTTGATGCGACCGTTTGCCGGCGAAATAGCTCCCGGTGTGCCGACGCCGACAACCCCCTCGACGCCCAGCTGCTGTTCGAGGTCGCTGACCAGCGCCGCAACAGCAGCAACGGTAGCGGTATAATCACCGCGCGGCGTGGCTATGCGCCTGCGCAGCAGCTCTGTGCCGCACTCTTCCATCGCCAGCGCCTCGATCTTGCTGCCGCCGAGGTCGACACCGATGCGCAGCCGCTTCATGAACGGGAAACGATGCCGGCTTCAGCTCGCCCAGCCGGCCAGAGTAAACAGTGCAATCACCACCAGCCATATCGCCAGCGTGCGCCACACCAGTCGCATCGCGGCACGAACGCGCGGTACGCCATTCTGGCCGGCGGTTTCGCTGTCCGCCCCCAGGGCGCCGGCACCGGTCACCGCGAGAACATCAAGCGTACCTTCGCTGCCCTGCGGCTGTCGGCGGTGGGCCTCACGCCAACCGTCAACAGCCGCATCGAAATGACCGCTGAGCGCATAGCCAAAAGCCAGCAGGCGCGCCGGCAGCCACACCAGCGCCGAGTTCAGCCACGCGATGCTGTCGCCGAACTCGCCGGGCTCGCGGCGCTGCTGATACAGCACCGCAACGCTGCGATACAGCACAGCGCCGAGGGGCCCGAGCAGCGCAAACCAGAACAGCACGGCAAACAGCCGGTCGTTGGCTTCGACCAGAACTGCCGTGCTCACCTCCTGTGCACGCTGCTCCGGGTCATCCGGAACGGCATCACCGGGCAGAAAGAAAGCCGCCGCCCGCTGCTGCAGCCCGCCGTCACCGGATTCGTGCGCCTGGCAGAAGGTATCGACGTCGGCACCGAGATCGCGGGGCCCCAGGCAGTACACCAGCACGGCGACATAAAACAGAAGACCGACAAGTCCGAACAGCCAGTCGCCGGTCCAGCTCTGCACCAGTACCACAGTTGCCCACAACGGCAGTAGCAGCAGTAACAGTCCGCCGATATGCTCCCACGCCGGCCCGCTGAGACGCTCTCGCACCCAGTCGACGTAAGCCAGAAACGGCTCGTAGCGGCGGTACTCGTGCAGATGCGGTAACAACCGGTCCGCCGCAATCCCCAACAGTGCTGATATCAGCGTCATGGCCTTGTGCCGAAAAGAAAAACCGTGGGCACGCTAACGCGTGTGCGAGCGGGCTGTCAAGCCAGAAGCGTGCGCAGCCGGTCCCAGTCGAATGCCGGACCGGGATCGGTCTTGCGGCCCGGCGCGATATCGCTGTGGCCGACAATGTTGCGGGCGCCGATGGCCGGGAAGCGTTGGCGCAATACCCGGATCACCGCCGCCAGTTGCCGATACTGCACCGCCTCGTAGGGCTCCTCGTCCTGTCCTTCCAGCTCGATACCCACCGCGAAGTCGTTGCACGCCTGCTGTGTACCGTAGCAGGACTGACCCGCATGCCAGGCACGGCGAGTAAAGGGCACATACTGGACCAGTTCCCCACTGCGGCGGATCAGTACGTGCGAGGAAACACGTAAATCGCAGATTTCGGCGAAGTAGGGATGCGCATCGGGATCGAGCCGATTGGTGAACAGGTCGTCGATCCAGCGCCCCCCGTACTCACCCGGAGGCAGACTGATGCCGTGCACCACGATAAGGGACACGCCACAGCCGTCCGGTCGGTCGTCGCAATTCGGCGACAGAACACGGCGAGCACTCAGCAGCCAGGCGCCATCGGCGGATAGCCTCATTGAATCTTCCTGCTCGGGAACCAAAGCAATTATGGAGTCACACCCTCTTCCGTTACAATGCGCCACTAACCGGTCGCGTTACATTATCACAAGGAGCCTGCGTGAAATCGATACCCATTGTTCTCGCCCTCGTTCTGGGCCTGGTCAGCACCGCAATGGCAGAAACTCTCTATGTCAGCGATCGCCTGGAAATCCAGATGCGTACCGGCAAGGGCACCCAGTTCCGCATCCTGCGCATGCTGCCGAGCGGCACCGCGCTGGAGATACTGGAGGTGGATCAGGAAAACGGTTACTCGCGGGTACGCACGCCGAGCGGCGTCGAGGGCTGGGTGCTGAGCCGTTTCCTGATGCAGGGTCGGGCGGCACGCGATCAGCTCGCCGATGCGGAAAAGAAACTGGCCCGACTGGAGCTGGAGAATCGCAAGCTGAGCGCCTCACTGGAAGATCTGCAGAAGACCAAGGGCAGTATCGACACCGAGCGCGAACAACTGGTAAAGGAAAACCGTAAACTCAGCCAGGAACTGGAGGAAATCCGCCGCGCCGCCTCCAGCGCGCTGGCCATCGATGCCGAGAACAAGCAGCTAAAGAGCCGCATCGTGGCCTACGAGCGTCAGGCGCAGAGCCTGCAGCAGGAGAACGAAGGCCTCAAAGACCGCACCGCGCGCGACTGGTTCATGGTCGGCGCCGGCGTAGTGATCCTCGGCATGATCATCGGCCTGATCATCCCGCGCATCCGCTGGCGCAAGAAATCCAGCTGGGACAGCCTGTAGGGGATATAGCCACGGAAAACACGGAAAGCACGGACAGATCTATTGCGGGTCCGTGCCGGCCGAATATTCCGTGGTCAAATCACTGTGCAGCTGTTGCGCCTGAGCGAGCACCACGGGGCATTGAAAATCCGGCGGGAAGACGGTTCTCCGAAGCTGGCCGCGAAAATCGCGGAGGGCACGGAAACAAATATCTTTACGTCCGTGCTTTCCGTGTCTTCCGTGGCTAACTACGCGCTCGCCTATTCGTCGGTCACGCAGCCTTGCGAGGCGTCCTTGACGTTCTTGATGTACTTGTAGAGCGTTCCGCGCGTGGCCTTGTAGGGCGGCATCTGCCAGCCGGCCCGGCGTCGCGCGAATTCCTCGTCACTGACGTCCACATCCAGCCGTTTGGTATCCGCGTCGATGGTGATGACGTCGCCGTCGCGGATCAAACCGATCGGACCTCCCTCCTGCGCTTCGGGCACCACATGACCGATGATGAAGCCGTGCGATCCCCCCGAGAAGCGGCCATCGGTAATCAGGGCCACGTCCTGGCCCAGCCCGGCACCCATAATCGCCGAAGTCGGCGTCAACATCTCGGGCATGCCCGGTCCGCCCTTGGGGCCCTCGTAGCGGATCACCACCACTTCGCCTTTTCCGATCTCCCCCTTTTCGAGGCCGGCCAGCATGTCTTCTTCGCAATCGAACACCCGGGCAGGACCCGAAAAGCGCAGTCCCTCCTTGCCGGTGATCTTTGCCACCGAGCCACCGGGAGCCAGATTGCCCTTCAAAATCTGGATGTGCGCGGTTTTCTTGATCGGCCGCTCGACGGGCATCAGCACATCCTGCACCTCCCTGAGAGCCGGCAAATCCTTCAGATTCTCGGCCAGCGTCCTGCCGGTCACGGTGAGGCAATCGCCGTTGATCAGACCCTGCTCGAGCAGATATTTCATGACTGCCGGCGTGCCGCCCACGTCGTGCAGGTCTTCCATCACATACTTACCCGATGGTTTGAGGTCCGCCAGGAACGGCACACGGTCACTGACGGTCTGGAAATCGTCGATGCCGAGCGGCACCTCCACGGCCCGCGCCATGGCGATCAGGTGCAGCACCGCATTGGTGGAGCCGCCCAGCGCCATCACCATCACCATGGCGTTCTCAAACGCCTCGCGGGTCATGATGTCGCGCGGTTTGATGTCGCGCTCGAGCAGGAGACGAATTGCCTGACCGGCCTGCAGGCACTCCTCGAGCTTGCCGGGGTCCACCGCCGGGATGGAAGAACTGTAGGGCAGACTCATGCCCATGGCCTCGATCGCCGAGGCCATGGT
>CBDTYI010000250.1:0-4587 GCA_965364565.1 uncultured Gammaproteobacteria bacterium
TGGTGTGCCTGATACAGCGGGGTCTTGTTTCCCATCGTGACTCTGTGCACCGAAACGCGTTGTGTCGCAAGCCGCCGCGGAATCAACGCAGGGCGACGGCTGCTAAGAAACCGTCGCCCCTCTGTCCGGGTAACCTGAGAGTGTGGACGCCGCGCAGACGCCTTCCCCTTCGGTGGGCCGCGGTGAAGACCACCAGGCCGCTCTCCAGAGTCAATCCGGCTGCAGTCTGCCGTGTCGACGTGCTTCGCACCCCGAGACAGGCACAGACGCGATTGCGCCAGCTGCCACGGTCCGTTTGCCTGAGCGATTCCGGGCGGGTTGCGCCTTCGGCGGCCAACCAGCGGTTGGCGCTCTCCCGCGGCAGCGCGAGATTGAGGGGAGACTATACCCTGCCCGCCGGGCGCCGCCAAGGGCGGCAACCGCGACGCCCCCGGCGGCCTGGTTAAAGCCCATTCGAAGTCAACGGGATAGCAGAGAATACGCCGTCTGGAGCTAGTCTTCCGCGCTGAAACCGTGCTGCTCGCCCTGCTCCTTGCCGCCGGCGGCGGCAGCCCCCTCACGGGCCGCGGCCGCGTACTGGAGGCGCAACGCGGCAAGGTTCTGCAAGGCCGCCTGCACCCGGCCGTTGACGCTGTCTTCCGGGAAGCCCCCCTCTTCGTCCGCCGCCCCAGCGCTGACGCCGGTCAGCAGGCTGATAGCCTGATCGGCGTGCTCCACCGGATAGATGCTGAACTTCCCCTCGCGCACCGCCTGGACGACTTCGTTGCGCAACACCAGATGCTTCATGTTGCTCTTCGGCACCAGCACGCCTTGTTCGCCGTTCAGGCCGCGCTCACGGCAGACATTGAAAAAGCCTTCGATCTTTTCGTTGACACCGCCGATGGCCTGCACCTGACCGTGCTGGTTCACCGAGCCGGTCACCGCCAGTGACTGTCGCACCGGCAGGCCAGCGAGCGAAGACAACAGGGCGCACAGCTCGGCGAGCGATGCGCTGTCGCCCTCCACCTGGCTGTAGGACTGCTCGAAGGTGAGGCTGGCGCTCAGTGACAGCGGAAAGTCCTGCGCATAGCGCGCGCCGAGGTAACTGGACAGGATAAACACGCCCTTGGAATGAATCGGCCCGGCCAGATCGACTTCGCGTTCTATGTCAAGCAGCTCGCCCTCACCGAGCCGGGTGGTAGCCGTGATACGCGTAGGGATACCGAAGGCGGCGTCACCGAGCTGGATGACCGACAGCCCGTTGACCTGACCGACCGTCGCACCCGCAGTATCGATCATGACGGTGTCGCGCAGTATCGCTTCGTGCATGCGGTCGCGCACCCGGTCGATGCGTTCGATCTGGTAATCGACGGCGCGCTGCACGTCCTCGCTGCGCACCACGTTCTGCTGCGCTTCGCCAGCCCAGAAGCTGGCTTCGCTGAGCAGGTCGGCGATACTGCGCAAATGGGTCGAGAGCTTTTCGCGGTCGCCCACCAGGCGCATACTCTGTTCGATGACCGCGGCCACCGCGCCGCGATCGAAGGGTCGCAGCTGGTTCTTGCGTGCCAGGGTGGCGATGAGCTGCGCGTACATCTGGTCGCTGTCGGGCTTGCGGTCGACGCTGTCCTCGAAATCGGCGGCGACTTTGAACAGCTCGCGAAAATCCGGGTCGTATTCGCACAGCAGGTAGTACAGCAGCCGCTCGCCCAGCAGCACGACCTTGATGTCGAGCGGAATGGGCTCCGGCTCGAGCGATACCGTGCTCACCAGGCTCAGCATCTGCCCCAGTGATTCGATGCGTATCTGCCTGCCGTACAGAGCGCGTTTCAGCCCTTCCCAGGCATAGGGCTGGGTCAGCACCTTGCGCGCATCCAGGATCAGATAGCCGCCATTGGCGACGTGCAGCGCCCCGGGCTTGATCTGGGTGAAATCGGTAATCAGCGCGCCCAGCTGAGCGATGTGCTCGATGCGTCCGACCAGCGCGGCATAGGTCGGGTTGTCCTCGTAGACCACCGGCGCACCCTCGCCACCGCTGTGATCGACCAGCAGGTTGACCTCGTAACGGCGCAACGCCGAACCGCCGCCATCGAGGCTCAACAGGCCGTGCATGGACGATTCCGACTTGCCGAGAAACGCGCTGGCGTTGCTCACCACGTCTTTCTGCACTGCGTCGAGGTAGCTCAGCACCTCCGGCAGATCGCGGTAGTCCTCGCGCAGACTGTCCATGAGGTGGCGCACCGCGTACAGGGTGACTTCATCGTTGACCTCCTTGATGCGTGCATGACGTTCCTTGCTCCACTGCGGAAGCTTGTTCTGCAGGATGTCCTGCAGGTGCGCCTGCAGCTTTTCCAGCACGTCATCGATGCGTTTCTGCTCGTCCCGGGGCAACTTGTGGAAGGCGCTGGCGTCGATCACCTCGCCATCCTTAATGGGCGCAAAGGTGAAGCCTCCCGGCGTCTTGAACACCTTCACATGCTGGGTCTGGGCCTCTTCATTGAGCTCCCGAAACGCCGCCTCCTGGCGTGACTCGTATTCCTCGTCGATCTGCTGAATGCGCGCCTTGTAGTCGTCGCTTTCGAACGCCGCCGGGATGGCCGAACGTAATTCCTCGACCAGCTGCTGCATAGCGCGGCGCAGCATGGCGCCACGGCCCTGCGGCAGCATCATGGCCTGCGGCTTGCCCTGATCGACAAAGTTATTGACGTACACCCAGTCGTCGGGCACCGGACGCGCAGCCGCCTTTTCCTGCAGGAAGCGGGCGACGGTGGTGTGCTTGCCGGCACCGGCGGGCCCCAGCACATAGAGGTTGTAGCCGGAGTTCGGCATGCTGGCGCCGAAGCGCAGCGCCGACAGCGCCCGCTGCTGGCCGATCATCTCGCCGAGATCCGCCAGCTCGTCGGTGGTCTTGAATGCGAAGCCCTCCGGATCGCAGGAGGAGCGCAGTTGCTCGGGCTCAAGTGGCTTGATATCGGTCATCGTTATGATTGTTGCCTGGTCGCACCGCAGAGGAACGGTCCACTGACAGGTTATTTTATTTACCCTGCTCTGGCCACCCTCTTTTGTTGCGCCAGATCAAGGTCGACGGCTGGCAAAACGCGCCGCTTTGGCATATACATCATCAAGTACACACCCTTTTTCGTGCCGCGGCACGGCAAACAGGAATACCGGCATGAAACCGCCGACCAGCGCGCACAGCAACGCGGCAGCCGGGTGGGAGCATTTCCCCCACCAGGCGGACGTCGGTGTGCGCGGCTTCGCCACCACCCTGGATGGCGCCTTCGAGCAGGTCGCCTGTGCCATGACAGCGGTGGTTACCGAACTGGAACGCGTCACCCCGGTGACAGCGATCAGCATACGTTGCAGCGCCCCCGACCCTGAGCTGCTGCTGTTCGACTGGCTCAATGCACTGATCTACGCAATGGCCACCCGGCACATGCTGTTCAGCCGCTTCGAAGTCAGCATCCGCGGTGACCAGCTGCACGCCACGGCCAGCGGTGAACCGGTCGATATCCACCGCCACGAACCCCGGGTGGAGATCAAGGGCGCCACCTTCACCGAGCTGAGTGTCGCGCAGGATGACGAGGGGCGGTGGCGCGCGCAGTGCATATTGGATGTCTAGAGGCCAGCCGACATGGATACCGCCAGATTTGAACGCAAGTCCGATAACGAGTGGCACATCGCCCCGCACGGCGACATGCGGGTGCCGGGGATCATCTACGCCAGCGAAGCGCTGATCCGCGGCATGGACGAAAAAGTCTATGTGCAGGTCGTCAACGTCGCCACCCTGCCCGGTATCGTCAAGGCGTCCTATGCCATGCCCGATGCGCACTGGGGCTACGGTTTTCCCATCGGCGGCGTTGCCGCATTCGATGCCGAGGCCGGCGGGGTGGTATCCGCCGGGGGTGTGGGTTTCGACATTTCCTGCGGTGTGCGCACCCTGAGCACCGGCCTGCGCCGCGAGCAGATCGAATCACGCAAGCGCGAACTGGCCGACACCCTGTTCGCCGTTATCCCGGCGGGCGTCGGCAGCACCGGGCGGCTGCGTCTCAACGCGCACGAAATGCACGCCATGCTGTCCGGGGGCGCACGCTGGGCAGTGCAGCAGGGTTTCGGTAGGCTGCAGGACCTGGAGCGGATCGAGGAACACGGCCGCATGGCAGGCGCACAACCGGAGGCGGTGTCCGATCACGCCAAGAAGCGCCAGCGCGATGAAATGGGAACCCTGGGCTCCGGCAACCATTATCTGGAGGTGCAGGAGGTCGCCGAGGTCTACGCTGCCGACATCGCCGCAGCCTTCGGGCTGGTCAAGGGTGACGTGGTGGTGAGCATCCACTGTGGATCGCGCGGCCTCGGCCATCAAATCGGCACCGAATTTCTGAAGAGCATGGCGATCGCCGCACCCGAGCACGGCATCCGCCTGCCGGACCGGGAACTGGCCTGCGCACCGCTGCAGTCACCGCTGGGCCAGCGCTACCTCGGCGCCATGCGCGCCGGCATCAACTGTGCCCTGGCCAATCGCCAGATTCTCACCCAGCTGACTCGCAACGCCTTTCACAGCCTGTTCCCCGATGCCGAGCTGGAACTGATTTATGACGTCTCCCACAACAC
>CBDTYI010000251.1:0-4581 GCA_965364565.1 uncultured Gammaproteobacteria bacterium
CTGCCATCAGAACGACATCGGCGTACTGCTGGACTGGGTGCCGGCGCACTTTCCCAAGGACGCCTACGGCCTGGCGCGTTTCGACGGCACACCGCTGTACGAGCACGCCGACCCGCGCCGCGGCGAGCACCTGGACTGGTCCACGCTGATCTACAACTTCGGCCGCAACGAGGTGAAGAACTTCCTGCTCTCCAGCGCCGTGTACTGGCTGGAGGAAATGCACCTGGACGGCCTGCGCGTGGATGCCGTGGCCTCCATGCTGTACCTGGACTACTCGCGCAATGAAGGCGAATGGATACCCAACCAGTACGGCGGGCGTGAGAACCTGGAAGCGCTGGATTTTCTGCGCGAGCTCAACGTAGCGGTACACGAAGAACAGCCCGGGGTGCTGATGATCGCCGAGGAGTCGACCTCCTGGCCGCAGGTCAGTCGTCCCACCTGGACCGGCGGGCTCGGCTTCGACATGAAGTGGAACATGGGCTGGATGAACGACACCCTCCAGTACATGAGCCACGAGCCCATCCACCGCCGCTACCACCAGGACCTGCTGACCTTCAGCATGCTGTATGCGTTCACCGAGAACTTCATGCTGCCCTTCTCCCACGACGAAGTGGTGCACGGCAAACAGTCCATGCTGAACAAGATGCCGGGCGACGAATGGCAGCGCTTCGCCAACCTGCGCGCGCTGTACACCTACATGTTCTGCCACCCGGGCAAGAAGCTGCTGTTCATGGGCACCGAGTTCGGCCAGGGCCAGGAGTGGAACAGCACCCAGGTGCTGGACTGGTACGTGCTCGACTACCCGCTGCACCAGGGCATACTGCGGCTGGTCCGCGACCTCAACCGCCTGTACCGCGACACACCGGCGCTGTACGGCTACGAGTTCGACTGGCGCGGGTTCGAATGGATCGACTGTCACGACTCGGAAAACTCGGTACTGAGTTTCATGCGCCGTTATGAAGACCAGTTCGTAGTGGTAGTGATCAACCTGACGCCGGTGCCGCGTGAAGGCTATCGTATCGGCGTACCGGGGGGCGGCGAGTACCAGGAGATCTTCAACTCGGATTCGAGCTACTACGCCGGCAGCAACGTAGGTAACGGCGGACGCGCGCTGATCGCCGAAGACCTGCCCTGGATGAACCAGCCACACTCGCTGAGCCTTACGCTACCGCCACTGGCCGCTATCGTCCTGAAACTGAAATAAGCGTATGAACGGTGCGTCGACCGCGGTCTGGCCCGGCCAGCCGTTTCCCCTGGGCGCGTCCTGGGATGGCGAAGGCGTCAATTTCGCCCTGTTTTCGGAGCACGCGGAAAAGGTGGACTTGTGCCTGTTCGATGCGCGTGGGCGGCGCGAGACAGCGCGCATCCCCATGCGCTGGCAGACCGACCAGGTATGGCACTGCTACCTGCCCGAAGCGCGCCCCGGGCAGCTGTACGGTTACCGGGTGTACGGGCCCTACGCACCCGAGCAGGGGCACCGCTTCAACGCCAACAAACTGCTGCTCGATCCCTATGCCCGCGACATCGCGGGCTCGGTGCGCTGGAACGACGCCCTGTTCGGCTACACCATAGGGCACAAGGCCGCCGACCTGCGGTCCGATCCGCGCAACAGCGCCCATGGCGTACCCAAGTCACGTGTCATCGACACCACCTTCACCTGGGGCGATGACCGCCCGCTGCGCACCCCCTGGCACGATACCGTTATCTACGAGCTGCACGTCAAGGGGTTCACCGTGCAGCACCCCGACGTGCCACCGCCCTACCGCGGCACCTACGCCGGGCTTGCCACCGAGCCGGTGATCGAACACCTCAAGCGACTGGGGGTGACGGCGGTGGAGCTGATGCCGGTACACAGCTTCATCAGCGACCGCCACCTGGTCAGCAACGGGCTCAGCAACTACTGGGGCTACAACAGCATCGGCTACTTCGCGCCGCACGCGGCCTATTCGGCCTCGGGCGAGGTCAGCGAATTCAAGACCATGGTCAAGCGGCTGCACTCCAATGGCATCGAGGTGATCCTGGACGTGGTCTACAACCACACCGCGGAGGGCAACCACCTGGGCCCCACGCTGTGTTTTCGCGGCATCGACAACGCGGCCTATTACCGCCTGGTGGCCGACGACCCGCGCTACTACATGGACTACACCGGCTGCGGCAACAGTCTCAACATGATGCACCCGCGCGTGCTGCAGCTGATCATGGACAGCCTGCGCTACTGGGTGCAGGAAATGCACGTCGACGGGTTCCGCTTCGATCTGGCGCCCACGCTGGCGCGCGAGGTACACGCCGTGGACCGCTTCGGCGCCTTCCTCGACATCATCCACCAGGATCCGGTGCTGTCACAGGTGAAACTGATCGCCGAACCCTGGGACCTCGGTGAAGGCGGCTACCAGGTCGGCAACTTCCCGGTCGGCTGGACCGAGTGGAACGCGCGCTACCGCGACACGGTGCGCGCCTACTGGAAGGGCGAAGACAGCCTGATCGGCGAGCTGGCCTACCGCATCACCGGCTCGAGCGATCTGTACGCCCACAGCGGCCGGCGTCCTTACGCCAGCATCAATTTCGTCACCTGTCACGACGGCTTCACGCTGCACGACCTGGTGAGCTACAACCACAAGCACAACAGCGCCAACGGCGAGGACAACCGCGACGGTGAAAACCACAACCTGAGCTGGAACATGGGCCGCGAGGGGCCGGCCGACCGCAACCTGCATCTGATCAACGCGCGCCTGCAGCAGAAGCGCAATTTTCTCACCACCCTGCTGCTGTCCCAGGGCGTACCCATGCTGTGCGCCGGTGACGAGCTGGGACGCACCCAGAAAGGCAACAACAACGCCTACTGCCAGGACAACGAAATCAGCTGGATCAACTGGGACATCGAGCGCCACGACCGTGAGTTCATGGATTTTGTCTGCGAACTGATCAAGCTGCGCCGGGAGCACCCGGTATTTCGCCGCCGCCATTTTTTCCAGGGCCGGCGCATCAAGGGCGCCAACGTCAAGGACATCAGCTGGCTGCGCCCGGACGGCCAGGAGATGACCGACGAGGAATGGAACTCGTTCTATGCGCGCTGCATGGGCCTGCTGCTGCACGGTGACGCCATCGAGGAACACGACGAGCGCGGCCGGCCGATCCACGGCGACACCTTTCTGCTGCTGCTCAATGCGCATTCGCAGCCGATACCGTTCCGGTTGCCGAAACAGCTCGGCATTGCGCGCTGGGGGGTCACCGTGGACACCTGCTTCGCGGACGGCAAACGCCCCGACCGGCGCACCTTCAACACCGGCGAGAGCTATCCGCTGCAGGCGCGCTCCACCGCCCTGCTGCATCTGATGAAAAAGCCGCTGTAGGGCACAGCAGATTCGTTTCTTCGTATTTGATTGCCCGGGATTCAATACGCCGCCGCGAGAACATACCGAACCTGTGCCGCATGGCACTCACGCAGGTTGGGCCGAGCTTGCGAAGTCCAACCCGAAGCCCGGCCCCGCTACCCCGGCAGCAGGGCGATCATATAGGCGGCGCCGGCCAGCACCATGGTCACACCCCAGAACGCCACCCAGCGCTGGCGGCCGCGCAGTCCGGCAAAGACGAAGGCGACACCCAGCAGCAGCGTATATCCGGCGGTACCCGCCATCATGCCCGAACTGACCCCGGTGGACGGCTGTTCGTGGGGTTGACTGTGTTCCTGGTAACGCATGGCGTCATTGCAGGGTTAAACCCATGCGTGCTGTCCAGGTGCAATACCCTGGTCATGTGGAGAAGCTTGAGGCACGGCAGCCCTAAGCCCGGCAGGCGGGCGATTCGATCTTTTTTTCGCCGCGATAGCGCAGCGAATGGAGCGCACGGAGACGGAAATCATCCGCCTCCGTGGCAACGATCAGGAACCCTGCTCGACCATGTACTCCATGGCTGCGCGCAGTTCATCCTCGCTGCAGCTCATGCAGGCGCCCTTCGGCGGCATGGCGTTCAGTCCGTTGTTGATCGATGCCAACAGCGCATCTTCACCTTTGGCAATACGCGGCGCCCAGGCTTCTTTGTCACCCAGTTTCGGCGCACCGGCAACCCCGGCAGCGTGACACGCCTGGCAGGACGCCTGATAGACTTTCTGGCCGTCAACGCTGGCAGTCGGCTCATCCGCGGCCTGGGATCCGGCTGCAGCTTGCTCTGCCGCCGGCTCGGCTGCGGGTGCGGCTGTTTCGGCGGGTGGCGGCGCCTCCGGTTCCGCGGTCTGCGGTGCCGGTGCGACTTCCTGGGTGGATGTGGTTTCTTTTTCCGAACATCCGGCGCCCAGCAGCATCACTAGTAGCAGCGCTGGAGTCAGCGCCTGTACGCCAAATCTGTTGCATTGGGCTCTATGAGTAGACATGAGTTCACCTCCGTGGTGATGGGATCGGTATTGGGTTGGTGCGCAGTTTACGCGAAACCGGACAGCTGAAAAAAGGCCACACGAACATTTCTAGCGTGCGCGACACTGCCTTGACGCGCCCTGCGCTGAACTCGGAGCTTGGTGCACAGTGTACCGACAGGGCGCGGTCCAGGCACCTGGGCCGACTCGCTACAGGTGCCGGATCGCCTTGATCT
>CBDTYI010000252.1:0-4566 GCA_965364565.1 uncultured Gammaproteobacteria bacterium
GAGCCGGCAGCCTATGGTCTTATGCGCAAGGCGGCGATGGACCAGAACCGGCGCCTGGTGGAGATCGCCGACAGTATCATCGCGGCGGCGGAGCTGCTCGGCGGGCGCGATGTCGGGTCCTGATCATACGGTCAAGCGGGTTCTAGCCACGCGCTGTTGATTGCCGCCGGGATAACGTTTTTCCTTTCCTGTTGGTCCTTCCTTGTTGCCCGCTGTTAGTGCGCCGGGACTCCACAAGTCACCAAACCTGGCCCAATTCAGTGCGGGCGCACGCCGCATAGCTCAGCGATTTTCAAGCCGGATCTGAATAAGTCTCTGTTTATATTAGAGGTGACTTAATCTGGCACGATTCCTGTTGGGTCTGATCGCGAAGCCCGGTATCCAACCAGTGACAGGCTCAACGGCGAGTCGTCTCGGGGGCTTTGAGAAAGGTGATTTCTGATTGATTCTTCGCTGCACCCGGGAGGGTGTAACAAGAAGCGCAGCGCCATGAAGGTTAGTCTGCGGTAACGAAGCAATCAGTAAGGCACTGACGGCATTGTTGAGAGACTGCTTCGCGTCGCTCGCAATGACAGGTCAGGCGAATGCATCACAACTTGGGCAGCCTGCGCAGGCTGCGATGACGGACAACGGCGTCCGCACCGACCGGGGTGGCAATCCCGGCCGAGGCGGACGCTTTTTTTTTGGGGATCAGCGTCAGTGGAGAGGTTATATCGAATGACGAGGAAACAGTGGAGAAACGCGGCACGTCGCGTGGGTTGCCTGAAAACGCTCGGTCTCGGCCTGCTGGGCCTGGCACTGACAACGGCGACGGCGGTTGCAGAACTGGGCGAGCCGGAGAAAGAAGACCTCAAGTTCGGTTTCATCAAGCTGACCGACATGGCGCCGCTGGCGATCGCCTACGAGAAGGGCTTCTTCGAGGACGAGGGGCTCTACGTGCAGCTCGAAGCTCAGGCCAACTGGAAGGTGCTGCTCGACGGCGTGATCGACGGGCAGCTCGACGGTGCCCACATGCTGGCCGGGCAGCCGCTGGCCGCCACCATCGGCTTTGGCACCGAAGCGCACATCGTGACGCCTTTTTCAATGGACCTGAACGGCAATGGCATCACGGTCTCCAACGAAGTCTGGGAGCAGATGAAGCCGCACGTGCCGAAGCGGGAGGACGGGCGTCCGCAGCATCCCATCAAGGCCGACTACCTGAAGCCGGTGGTCGACGACTTCAAGGCGAAAGGCAAGCCCTTCAAAATGGGCATGGTGTTCCCGGTGTCGACCCACAACTACGAGCTGCGCTACTGGCTGGCGGCCGGCGGCATTCATCCCGGTTACTACGCGCCGCACAAGGGCGATATCAGCGGCACCATCGATGCCGACGCCCTGTTGTCGGTAACCCCGCCGCCACAGATGCCCGCCACACTCGAGGCCGGAACCATCTACGGCTACTGCGTGGGCGAGCCCTGGAACCAGCAGGCGGTGTTCAAGGGTATCGGAGTACCGGTGATCACCGATTACGAGATCTGGAAGGACAACCCTGAGAAAGTCTTCGGGCTGACCAAAGAGTTCACCGAAAAGTACCCCAACACCACCGTGCGGATCGTCAAGGCGTTGATCCGTGCGGGCAAGTGGCTGGATGACAACGACAACGCCAATCGCCCGGAGGCGGTGAAGATCCTGTCCAAGCCCAACTATGTGGGCGCGGACTACGAAGTGATCGCCAACTCCATGACCGGCACCTTCGAGTACGAGAAAGGTGACAAGCGCGCGGTACCGGATTTCAACGTGTTCTTCCGCTACAACGCCACCTACCCCTACTACTCGGACGCGGTCTGGTACCTGACGCAGATGCGCCGCTGGGGTCAGATCGCAGAGCCCAAGCCCGACGCCTGGTATGCGGACACGGCGAAGAAGGTCTACCGCCCGGATATCTACCGCCAGGCGGCCGAGGCGCTGATCGCCGACGGCGAGATGCAGCCCGGAGATTTCCCCGACTTTGACGCCGAGACGGGTTTCCGTCCGCCGCAGACCGAGTTCATCGACGGCATCGCGTTCGACGGCACCAGGCCCAACGACTATCTGAAGCAGTTCCCGATCGGCCTGAAGGGCGAGGACACGCTGTGAGCCTGTGCGATTTCCCGCTGTCCCGGCCCGCAAGGGCGGGACAGCCGGGTAGAAGGAGACCTCTGTAATGACTATGGCAACCCTGAAGACCTTTGAGTTCGGCGTCTGGAACCGCCTGCTGGCCTACCTCGCGGGGGATCAGGTGAACACGCCCATCAGCCGGCTCGCACAGAGCGTGCTGGTCCCCGTTGCCGCACTCCTGGTGTTTCTGATGCTGTGGTCGGTTGGCGCGAAGAACGTGGAAACCTCGCTGGGTCAGCTGCCGGGCCCGGCGCAGGTCTGGGAGCAGACCGTCACTCTATACCAGGAGCACCAGGAGGAGCGGGCCAAAGAGGCTGCCTTCAACGAGCGCATGCAGAAGCGCCTCGACAAGGCGATCGCTGCCGGCAAGCCGCAGGAGACCCTCGACAAGATCGAGGCACGCCGTTACACAGGCGCGCCGACGTTCTTCGACCAGATACTCACCAGCCTGCTGACGGTCGCCACGGGTTTTCTGCTCGGCACCATCATCGCCATTCCGATCGGCATCCTGTGCGGTATGAGCCCGACCATGTACCGTGCGCTCAACCCGATCATCCAGCTGTTCAAACCCGTCTCACCACTGGCCTGGCTGCCGCTGGTCACCATGGTGGTATCCGCCGTGTACGTGACCAGTGATCCGCTGTTCCAGAAGTCGTTTCTCACCTCGGCCATCACCGTAACCCTGTGTTGCCTGTGGCCGACCGTGATCAACACCACGGTGGGGGTTTCGAGCGTGAGTAAAGATCTGCTGAATGTGAGCCGCGTGCTGCGCCTCAACTGGTTCACCAAGACCGTAAGAATCGTACTGCCTTCGGCCATGCCCATGATGTTCACCGGTCTGCGCCTGTCACTGGGCATCGGCTGGATGGTATTGATCGCCGCCGAAATGCTGGCGCAGAACCCGGGCCTCGGAAAGTTCGTCTGGGACGAATTCCAGAACGGCAGCTCCAACTCACTGGCCCGCATCATGGTCGCCGTGCTGGTCATCGGGCTCATCGGCTTTGCGCTGGACCGCGGCATGCTGATGCTGCAGCGCGCGGTGAGCTGGGACAAGAATGCGGTGCTGCGCTGAGCGGGCGCCAGGAGACTTCATCATGAATGTATATCTGAACATCGATCACGTCAGCATTACCTTTCCTACCGACAAAGGCCCGCTGAACGTGCTCGACGGCGTCAACCTCCAGGTCCAGCAGGGCGAGTTCATTTCGCTGATCGGGCACTCCGGCTGCGGCAAGTCGACCGTGCTCAACATCGTCGCCGGCCTGCTGCAGGCCACCGAGGGCGGCGTGGTGCTGGAAGGCAGGGAAGTCACCGATCCCGGCCCGGACCGGGCCGTGGTATTCCAGAATCATTCACTGCTGCCGTGGCTCAGCGCCTACGACAATGTGCGCCTGGCGGTCGACCAGGTGTTCAGAAAGACGCGCTCGAAGCGCGAACGCGACGAGTGGACCCGCCACAACCTGGAGCTGGTGCACATGTCGCACGCGCTGGACCGCAAGCCGGAGGAAATCTCGGGCGGCATGAAACAGCGCGTAGGCATAGCGCGCGCGCTTGCCATGGAACCCAAGGTACTGTTGATGGACGAGCCGTTCGGTGCGCTCGATGCCCTCACCCGAACCCACATGCAGGACTCCCTGATGGAGATCCACGCGCGCCTCAACAACACCGTCATCATGATCACCCACGACGTGGACGAAGCCGTGCTGCTGTCGGACCGGATTGTCATGATGACCAACGGGCCGTCGGCCAGCATCGGCGAAATCCTCGAAGTCAACCTGGAGCGTCCGCGTGACCGCCTGGCGCTGGCCGAGGACCCGGCCTACAACCACTATCGTGCCGAGGTGGTGAAGTTCCTGCACGAGCGCCACCAGAATCCATCCAGGTCCATCGAGGAGACGGCAGGCGCAGTCGCACCGGCGGCGCCCGCCAACGTTTACCGCCTGCCGACCCGCAGGGCCGACGCGGGCGAGACGCCCGCCCGGCACCTGGAGAAGCGCGAGCTGACCCTGGGGTTCATTCCGCTGACCGACTGTGCCCCCCTGGTGGTTGCCAGGGAGAAGGGGCTCTTCGCGAAGCAGGGCCTGTCGGTGGAACTTTCGCGCGAGTCGTCCTGGGCCAACATTCGTGACAAGGTGTGCACCGGCATGCTGGACGGTGCGCAGATGCTGGCGGCCATGCCGCTGGCCAGCGCCCTGGACGGCAGCCATTGCCAGCCCATGGTCACGGCGCTGAGCCTGGACCTCAACGGCAATGCGATCACGGTTTCCAAGGAATTGTACGGCCGCATGCTGGCTACCGGCGTGGGGGGGCTCGACAGCGCGAAGGGATCGGCCCAGGCGCTCAAGCAGGTCATCGATGAGGACCGCGCCGAAGGCCGTCCCAAGCTGACCTTCGCGGTGGTCTACCCCGAGTCGTCGCACAACTACCTGC
>CBDTYI010000253.1:0-4561 GCA_965364565.1 uncultured Gammaproteobacteria bacterium
GTTCTGCTCCGACTCAAAGTAGATCTTCAAGGCATTCGGACCTTCGCCCTCAATAACATAAGGGGCGTTTTCGAGGTCGGTCACATCGTTCAGGGTAATGGGATCGAGCGTAGTGGTGATCATGGCGCGGCTCCTCGCGGCAGTTTATCGGCAACCTCCGATGCCCGAATTGTACATCTTTCGTATCGTATTTGTACAGCTTTTTCCGCCCGTCCCCCGTTCAGCGGGCAGGCTCTGCAGTCAGCGAACCCGACCCGCGCTCCGTGCGCTCACGCCATCCGCCACACGTTCGGCCAGGAACCTCCGGCCAGTTCGCGGTGCCGCGAAGCGTCGTCCTGGGTGAGCCCCTGAATGCTCAACCGTATGTCCTCATTGACGCTGCCGGCAATAAAATAGCTGTGCTCGACAAGGCCGCTCACCACCGGCGAACAGTCGATCTGATGGATCTTGTTATGCAATAACGCCGGCTTCGCGGCGCCGGCAAGCCCCAGCCGCTCGGGGTTTCCCTTGGTGTAGTCGGAGACATACATGGCTGTATCCCCCTTGTTGTGGTAAACGCTGACGCTGCGCGTCAGTTCGGGCAAACGCGCCAACGGCCGCCCGGCTTCGAATACGTCGTCATCGACGTCCGGAGCACACATAAAGATATGATCGAACATGCGCGGCAGCAGTGAGCCCGGGTTGAAGCGCGCCATTCTGTCCAGAGTGTTCTGCAGCACGTAGTTGCCCATCGAATGACACAGCAGGTGCAGCTCCTGCTTGCAGAGCACCTGTCCGGATGGACCGCGGCTGCGCAAGGCGCCGATGAAATCGCGCAGCTTGAGCAGGCCGCGTCCAAAGGCATAGCCACTGGCTTCGGCGTCGGTGCGGTCCGACTTGTATGAAACATAGGGCAGCGCCAGGCCGTCGGACGGCCAGGTGAACAGGAACACCAGCACGTCCTTCGGCGCAGACCCGGCAGCTTTGAGGTTCAGCATTTCCTGCAGGGCCAGGGCAGAACCCACCGCATCCTGCCAGCTGACGTTGAAGCCATGAATGAAAACCAGCAGGTCGCGGCTCTCGCGCATTTTCTTCTGGAGCTCGTCGAACGTGCGCGCGGAGCCGAGTTTCGGCTGCTGCTGGGTATCCGGTATTGTTGCATCGAGCACTTCTTCAAACGCTTCGATCTGCGTGCGGCGCGCCTGTCGTGAGAAATACTCTGTCAGCGCCTCGCCATCGCCCAGACCGAATCCGATACCGCGCCCCAGATGCCTGGCGACCTGATCCGCGTTCGCATTGACGGTAACTTTACCGAAACGCAGATTCTCGGAGCCATCCTCGCTGAACTCCGCCCCGTACCCGCCCGGGCGCCACCGGTCCCGCCCCTTGTGGGCCCGGTTGGTGGCATAGTAGAGCGTGTAGCCTTGCGTACTGGTACCGCGTGTCTTGGTTCTGCGTTTCGTCCTTTGCTTCTTGCCCGGCATCCCTGTTGCTCCTCTTAAGCTGCGCGATAGTGCTAGGATTCGCTGCCCGCCGCGGCCTCGGGAATTTCCTCGTGCAGATAGGTATCGCCCTTGTAGACGCGTGCAACGAGCACGAACATTAGCGCAGTGACCAGCATGGTGAGGGTGAAGAACAGGTAATAATCCGCGCCGTCCAGCCTGCTGGTGCCATCCTCGTTGTGAATGAAGAAATTGACTGCACTGGTGAACAGGTTGCCCGCCGCGATCGACATCATGAAAAACGCCATGACGAAAGATTTCATGGTGCGCGGCGCCTGGGTGTAGGAAAACTCCAGGCAGGTGATGGATACCATCACCTCGGCGGAGGTCAGCACCAGGTACGCCAGCAGCTGCCAGGCGATGGACGGCGCGGCACCCTGATCGATCTGCTGCTGGACCCAGGTGGGAATCGCAAACGCCAGCACGGTCAGAAACAGCCCGATACCGATCTTGCGCAATTCGGTCAGACGCCAGACCCGATGCAAGGCCGGATAGACCACATAGGCGAACAGCGGAATCAGCAGCATCACCAGCAAGGGGTTGGCCGCCTGGATCTGCGCCGGCAGGATTTCCATGCCGAACAGCACGCGGTCCATGTGCTGCGCCTGCAGCACCCACGCCGAGCCGGTCTGGTCGAACAGCGCCCAGAATACCGCGACGAACAGGTAGATCAGCGCCAGACGGCCGATCACCGCGGCACCGGTGCGGCTGAGCGCCTCGCGCACGAAGCCCATGCCGGCCGGCGGGATATGCACAAACCGGTGACGCCCGGACCAGAACACCAGCGTGGCGATCGCCATCAGCACGCCCGGCACCGCAAAGGCCACCGATGCCCCGACCGCCTCCAGCAGCCAGGGCGTCATCAACATGGACACGAACGCTCCGAGGTTGATGGAAAAATAGAACCAGCTGAACACCCGTGACAGCAGTCGCTGGTTGGAACGCCCGAACTGGTCGCCGACGTGTGCCGAGACGCAGGGCTTGATGCCGCCGGAGCCGAGCGCGATCAGGGCCAGCCCGATGGCCAGACCAAAGCGCGTATGGTCGAGCGCCAGCACCAGGTGGCCGAGGCAGTACACCAGCGACAGCGTGATGATAGTACGATACTTGCCGAGCACGCCGTCGGACAGCAAGGCACCCAGCAACGGCGTGATATACACCGCCGACACGAACAGGTGATACCAGCCCTTGGCCTGCTCCTCGCTCATCAGGTCCGGCGCGCCGCTCGCATCGAGCAGGTACTGGGTCATGAACACCACCAGGATGGCGCGCATGCCATAGAAACTGAAGCGTTCCGCGCCTTCGTTGCCGATGATGTAGGGAATACCGGGCGGCAGTCGACGGGACGCAAACGGCGCGGTTCGGTAAGCGGGCATGGCGACAGTATACCGCCCTGGCGGGGCCAGTCGACGCCCGGGCCGCCAATACCCGGATGGCATTGACATCGACACGTGGTCAGACGCGGTCTGGCCATATGCAATAACGACTACCGGCGCGTTTCAAACAGGGTTAGACTTCACGGAACTGTCACCGCAACCCTTGCAGAAGGAAGCGCCATGATGCGCAGGCGGAATTTTCTCAGTGTTATGGCAGCATCTCTTGCTGGCGTATTCGGCGCTGCCCGCACTGCGCATACCGCTGGCCGCCGGCCCAGCGCCGGGCGAAACAATTCAAAGCTGGTCCTTCACAAGGGCTGGATACTGCGCGCAGACGATCCCCGGTCGTAACCGGATATGCTGGCCGATCTCAACAACGGCGGTGAGCGCCTGTTCGACAGCGTCTTCGATGTCTGCATCAGCGGCAGCGGACCGGCGGGCCTGCCGCTGGCCCTGAAGCTGGCCGCGCAGAAGCATCGTGTGCTGTTGCTGGAAGCGGGTGGACTGCAGTTTTCCGAAATCTCGAACAACGTCTACCAGGGCGCCAACAGCGGGCTCGAATATTTCGAACCGCACGCCTGCCGGCAGCGGTTCTTCGGCGGCACCTCCAATCACTGGGGCGGCTGGTGCCGCGAAATGGGTGCCGGCAACTTCAGGGTTCGGGACTACGTTCCCTACAGTGGCTGGCCGATCAGCAAGACCGACCTGGATCCATACTATGCGGAGGCCGCGAAGATTCTCCACGTCCATACGCCGCAGGTGGCCGATTACCTGCTCCAGGGCGGAACGGACCCGCACCTTAGAAAAACCGCATTCCGCTACAGCGAGCCGCCGGCACGGCTGGGTGATAAATATCGTCAGGCGGTGACGGACTCGGACCAGCTGGTCTGTGTCCTGAACGCCAATCTGGTCGATATCGATCTGAACGAAAACCTCGATGCGGTGACCACACTCCAGGTGTCTGGCTATATCGGCAAGAGATTCCCCGTCAGGGCCAGGTACTACGTGCTATGCCATGGCGGCATCGAAAACCCGCGCACCCTGCTGAACGCAAACCGGCAGATGAAGCACGGCATAGGCAACGCTACCGATCTCGTGGGTCGCTTCTTTATGGAACACCCGCATTTCACCACGGGATTCGGCATCGTCAACCATGCGCACCCCGGGCTGAGCCGTTTTTCGGACATCAGCTGCAACCAACTGCGCGCCGCAATCTACGAACCGACCGAGGCGCTGCAGCGCAGCGAGAAAATCCTCAGTTTCGGCCTGCGCTTCTCACCGCAGCAAGGCATGTGCCGGCCGGACGAAACGACCGCCTTCCGCAGCAGACTGAGACAATTCGTGTGCAACTCGGATGCCCTGCTGGCACCCGCCGGAGCCGCCGCGCCGGCGCCTGACACCGAAACCCGGTTCGATATGTGTTTCAAGACCGCGGCCGAGCAGAGCCCGGACCCCGCCAGCCGCATCCGGCTCGGGGAGGACCTCGACCGCTTCGGCAACCGGCGCGTAGTGATCAAGTGGCGGCTCAATGGGCTGGATAAACGCACGCTCAGACAAAGCGCCCTGCAGGCGGGCAGAATCATGGCGGACAGCGATCTCGGGCGTGTCAGGCTGCCGGACTGGCTGCTCGACCCGGACTCGGCGCCCCCGGGACTGTCCAGCGACGAGGTCGCCGGTTACCACCACATGGGCACCACGCGCATG
>CBDTYI010000254.1:0-4556 GCA_965364565.1 uncultured Gammaproteobacteria bacterium
CCGGCGGCGGAGTTTGCTTTGGATTCGAACCCGTGCGCGGCTGGTAGTCGGGGGAACCCTTTTGCGGGTAGTCCAGGATGTCCTCGAGCCGCTCGCGCTCTTCGTCCTCGAAGTCGGGGAACGGCAGCTTGCCGCGGGCCCGCCAGTGCTGGACCCTGGCTTCGGCTTAATCCCAACGCCCGGCCTCCACCCCGGTATCCCGCGCGAAATAGGTCGTCTGGGAGGGAAAGGCGAAGCCGCTGCCCGCCTCGCTGACGATGTCGGCCATGCGCAGAAACAGATCCTCCTGAACGGAAAGAAACGTTTCCTTATCAACGCAGCGAACATAGGCGAATATTTCCACGTCCAGCGAACAGGCCCCGAAACCGGTGAAGCGGACGCGGGCCGGGTCGGGGGAGACCATCGGATGGCCGAGCAGCAGCTCGCGCAGCCGGGCGAGCACATAGCGCAGTTGTTCCGGCGTGGTCTCGTAACGCAGCTGCAGCGTGGTCCTCAGCAGCCGCCGGTCGCGCACCGCCAGGTTGACGATGTGCATTTTGGAAAACTCGGCGTTGGGAATGGTGGTTACGGTTCGATCGATGCCACGGATGCGTGTCGCAAGCCAGCCGATTTCCTCCACGGTGCCGATACGCAACCAGCCGGGGTTGGGGTCCTCGCCATAGCGGCAGAACTCCCCCACCCGTACCGGCTTGTTGATGAACAGGATCAGGCCGCCGATGAAATTGGCAATGGTGCTCTGCGCCGCCAATGCCAGCGCCAGGCCGCCGACACCGAGACCGGCCAGCAGCGGAATCAGGTCAGCGCCCAGCGCCCGGATACCGTCGATGACAATCCAGGCCGCGAGCAGAATCCCGGTGAAGCCGGCACCGATGCGTAACAGCGCGGCCTCGGAACTCTGCTCCTTCATTCTCGGCGACGCAATCAGGGTATCGGCAATGGCTTTGCATAGCAGGTAGACCGCCCAGGCCTGCATCAGGATCACGATCGCGCGGCTTCCTGTCACAACGGCGACGAGCGGGTCACCGGTAATGTTGAGGTCATGGTCAACAAAATTCGCGACACCGCTGACCACCAGCGCGACGATGCCCGGTACCGAAATCATCAGCCAGCCGCCCAGCGGCCGACCCACCTGTTTCGCCCAACGTTTGACAACATGGTAGGTGAGCGCGGCCGAGAGCAGCACGCTCACCACACCGAGGAGCAAACCGATCCACTGCCAGTAGGTCTGTCCGCCCTTGACTGTCTTGAACCAGGCCGGCAGCTCTTCGATCAATCGTCCCAGGAAATGGCTGCGCGGTATCATGTAACCCGGTGTCGAAATGTAATACTGGTAGAAGCCCTCTGACGTATCCGGCGCTACCCAGTCGATGAGTTTGACTCCCGTGCGGTAAGGAAGCTCCATCACCTCCTCATAAAAGTCGCCGATACGCTCAACGGTCTCCGCACTGAACAGGAACTCCCCCTGCCGTTCGCCCTGCGTGATTTCCTCGATTTCAATTTCGGTGTTCGGATACCGCCAGCGCAGCGCATCAGCGCCGGGCTGCGCCCTGGCAGCCGTCACCATGCTGGCGTCGGGCACGGTATCCACCGGTGGCAGCTGCATCCGGTCGATGACCTCTTTCAACTGCAGCGCGGCTTCGGCACCGACGTCTTGACGCAAGGCCTCGGGTACCTGGCTCAGGTCGAGCGTACGAATCGCTCGTTGCAGGAGGTTACTGGCCACTATCCCGGTTTCTTTCGCCTCCTTCGCCGTCATCGCCGGCGGCGTGGCCTGCAATGCCGCGTCGGCCTGCATCACGAGTAGGTAGGCACGGTTGACACTGTCGAGGAAGCCCTCCAGGGTGGATCTGGGATTCGAGGTGTCCACCGGTTTCAAACGGTCGTGCACCCGGCTTTCACCGGCTTTCCTGGTCGCCTGGCTGTTCGCCCATTGTTCCAGGGCGCCGACCGTCGCTGCGGATTGGTACGGCAGATGTTTCGCATGGGCATAAAGCCTGTGCAGCCGCTGGACCGTGTCGGCCGAAAACAGGAACTCGCCGGCCCGCGGGCCCTCCCTTAGGCGTGCGATGGTGATACGCGTGCCCGGAAGGGTCCATTGCTCGATGGCACTTTCGGCCACCTCGGCGTCGCCCGGTATCGCGCTGTCAGGGGGCAGCTCGATACGATCCAGGAGCTCTTTCAGCTTGAGGATGCGCTCGGTTCGAACGTCCCAGGCATCGCTGTGCGGGGTGGCGCTCAGGTCGAGCGTTTCCACCGCGCGCAGGTAGGCACGCGCGGTCGCGGGCGCCAGTTCCCCGTCTCGGCCGAGTCCCCCGACGAGCACTTCGACATCGGCCAGAAAACTGCGCAACGTGTCGCGCGGACTCGAGGTGTCGGCCGGGCGCAGCGGATGGGGGTCGAAACCGGCCTGAGTATCCTGCGCACCCGCCCGAGGCGCAAACAGCGCAAGAGCCAGTAGAAACACTGCAAAATACAGGACGGCAGGGGAACATCCTGCCGACGGCGGTCCGACTGTACGTATCATGCAGGTCCACTCCTCATAATATCTAGCACGATGATATCTGGCACGCTGGGTCTGCCCAGCACGCTGTCCGTCAATGCCGGGGATGCTGGAATTATGTTACAGACCGGATTGAGGTGGCTACCGTTTCGTCCGGCACGGGATGGCAGAACCGTCTCGGTCAGCACATTTGCAGCCCTGACCGCAGTACGCCAGCGTTGCGACTCGCATCGTTGTACACGCGCCCGCGCGACGTCCCCGCTGGAGCAAGTTTGCGCGGCCGGCAGGTGGATTCCCCGGCAGCAGCTGGGGTATGCTTTCGGCGCCCAGGAGGTGCGTCTCATGCCAGCAGAAGACACCAACATCAAACAGCAGAATAAGCCTGCAAAGTACCCGCTGTTGCTCACCCTGTTGTCCGGCTTGTCCTTTATTCTGATTCTTGTGCTGATCATCCTGGTCGGCAACAGTTTCGATACCCTCGAAGACCGGTTGAGCTATCAGCCGCCTGCCGGCGTTGACAGTGCCGGGCGCGGCGCCTACGGAATCGAGATCGTCGATGGGCAAACCGTTTATGTCCCGGTGTATTCGCATATCTATGCCGACGGTGGCAAACCACAGTTGCTGGAAACGACACTGAGTGTTCGCAACCTCGATCCCGAAAGCGCTATCTCGATCACGTCGGTGAGTTATTTCGATACCGCTGGCGCGCTGGTAAAGCAATATCTCGACAAGGCGTTACGTTTGGGGCCGTTGGAAACCACCGAATTTCTGGTTGAACAGCGCGATACCCGGGGTGGTTCCGGCGCCAACTTCATCGTGACCTGGGATGCTGCCGAGCCGGTGTACGAGCCTCTGGTTGAAGCGGTCATGGTGGGTTTGAGCGGCAACCAGAGCATCTCCTTCGTCAGTCCCGGCCGGGCGCTGGTGAAACGCAAACAATGACCGATCCCGCTGTTCCCGGCGTGTTTCGCAGCGAAATGCCGTTGTGGGCCGGCGCAGCAACCGCGCTGTTGTTTCTGATCTACGGCGATGCCTGGCTGGCAGACCTGTCGCGCGGCGGCTGGTACCTGTTTGTCTTCAGCTGGCTGTTCGTTGTCATGCTGTGGCTGGCATTCAACGTCGTACGCCATGCCGACAGCCTGGCCGTCAAGCTCGGCGAACCCTACGGCACCTTGATTCTCACTGTATCGGTGATCAGCATCGAGGTCGTCATGATAGCCGCTGTCATGATAACTGGCGAAAGCAACCCGACACTGGCGCGCGACACGCTGTTCTCGGTGTTGATGATTGTATTGAACGGCATGGTAGGCCTGACGCTGCTCATCGGCGCCCTGCGTCACGGAGAGCAGGAATACAACCTCAAAGGTTCGGTAGCTTACCTTGGGGTTATTGTTCCGCTGGCGGGGCTCGGCATTATTCTGCCCCGCTTTACCACGTCGGCGCCGGGCGGTGAAGCCTCGCCGTTAATGTCGGTTTACCTGCTCGTCATGTCAATCAGTCTGTATGGCGTGTTCCTCAGTATTCAGACCATGCGCCATCGCAGTTTTTTCGAACAACCGGCGCGTGACACGGCGGGTGATGGCGACGATGATCACGGCGCGCTGGCGATACGCTCGCTCGGTTATCATGCCCTGCTGCTGCCGCTGACCATGCTGCCGATTGTATTGCTGTCCAAGAAGATGGCGGTGCTGGTGGATTATGGGACCGTCAGTCTGGGCGCGCCGCAGGCTCTGGGCGGCTTTCTGGTGGCGATACTGGTGTTGTCGCCGGAAGGTGTGGCCGCCATACGCGCCGCTCTTGGCAACAGACTGCAGAGGACCATGAACATCACCCTGGGCTCGGCATTGTCCACGATTGGCATGACGATCCCGGCGGTGCTGGGCATCGGTCTGGTCACCGGCAAACGCGTGGAACTGGGCCTGGAGGAGCCCGAGATTTACCTGTTGCTGCTGACCTTGCTGGTCAGCATGGTGAATCTGAACAGCGGGCGTTCCAATGTGCTTCAGGGAGTGGTGCACCTGGTGCTGTTCTTCACCTATATCGTGCTGATTTTTGA
>CBDTYI010000255.1:0-4556 GCA_965364565.1 uncultured Gammaproteobacteria bacterium
GTGTACATCGGGTGCACAGAACTCACACAGAACTTCATTCTGGAACACCATACTTTGGGAACCTCTGATTAATCCGTCATTCCCGCATGCGCCGGGATGACGAGAAGCGAACTAATCAGAAGTTCCTTAGTTGGTTGCGTTCTCTCTGCGTGCTCGGCGTGCTCTGATGTGAAAGCTTTCAGTGTACCGCTACTCCCCCAGCGCCTTGTCGCGGATGCGCTCCAGCAGCGGTTTGGATTTTGTATTGATCATCACGAAGTCAGCCTTGATCTTGTCCGCGCCCGCTTCCCTGCCCATCCGCTCCAGCTGTTCGCGCAGCGCCAGCAGGTAATCGGCCCCGGGCTCGGCTTCTTCGCGTAGCTCGTCGAACAGTGGTCGGGGCGTGGTCAGCACCACCACCAGTTCGGTTCCGAACGGCTCCGCGATGATCCACTCTCCCAGATCACCGATGGTTGCGGCGTAGTTGGGCGGCGCCTGATTGGCCTGCACGCGCGGCCCCGGCACCAGGTGCACCACACCGCCGTCCAGGGCGTAATAATCGACATTGACATAGGTTTCGTAGGGTGGTGTGGTGATCTGCACCACCAGCGGATCGCCTTCGATGAATTCAGCGCTTTCCGCGCGGGTGCGTATCGAGGTACCGTCCCCGCTCGCTTTGTTGATGCGCCAGTACGGTTCGTACAGGTCCAGCACCCCGCACTTGTCGTCACTGACGGGGGTGAGACTGGCATCGATCTGCCCGGCGCCCGGCAGCGAGCGCAGCTCGCGCTCCAGACGCTTCACATCGAATTGCGACGACACGTAGCCCTGGACTTGCAGGTTTCCATCGCTGAGCCTGGCGTTGAGAGCGGCACAGGGGACCCGATCCAGCACCGGCAGCACCGCTCCCAGCGACAGTTCGCGCAAATCTGCCGCCGTGGGTTTCACCGGCGCCGACTGCCTCGCCGTGGCCAGCGGGTCGTCGGGATCAGCGGCCGGCTGTTTCTCCACGGCGGCGACCGCAACGTTGGCCGGCGCCACCACGTCGGCAGCTTGTTCCGCCGCCGCCACCGGCGCCGGTTCGGGAATCTCTACGGTGCCGAAGTCGCTGTCGGGCGCGGCCGACTCGTTCACTGCGGCCACCTGCAGCGCCGGTTCCGAAGCCGTGTTGTACCAGTACACCGCGGCGCCCGCCACCACCAGCACCGACGCCGCAGCACTGCCCAGGCGCAGGAACGCCGGGGACATAACCCTATCGCAACGCACATCGTCACAGAACTGCCTCACCGTGGGCGTGCGCTTGTCGCGCGCGAATGCAAGCGCCGAGCTGATCGCCTTCCACTGCCTGCGCGTCATCCCCTTTCTGCGTTCCGGCCGCAAGCCGCCGTCGCGCGCCTCGGTGGCCTGCATGCGGCCGAAGGGATGACGACCGGTGAGCATCTCGTAGGCGATGCAGCCGAGCGCATACACATCATCGCGCGGGTCAACTTCCTGGTGCTCGAGCATTTCCGGACTCGCATAGGTCGGCGTCAGGGCACCCAGCGATCCCGGATCGAAACGCGTCGCCTCCATGTCCACCTGGTCGGGGCGCTGGAAGGCACGCGCAATTCCGAAGTCGATGACTTTCACCTGGCCGCTGTCGGTCAGGAACACGTTGGCAGGTTTGAAGTCGGCGTGCACGATGCCGTTGTCATGGGCGAACTTCAGCGCATCTGCGATCTGTTCCAGGATTGCGACCGCCTGGTCCTGGGGCATACCCTTGAAATCCGGCGCGCGCAGAACCTGCGCCAGCGACTTACCCGACAGGTACTCCATGGTCATGTACACCGTCGAGCCATCGCGGTCGAAATCGTAGACGCGCACGATGTTGGGGTGCGCCAGGCTCTGCGACTTCTTGGCCTCGCGCTGCAGCGCCATCAGCGACTGCGGGTGGGAGCGAAACTCCAGATTCAGCACCTTGACCGCCACGTAGGGATTGCGGTCATCGGCTTCCAGCTTGCGCCGATCCAGCGCCTTGTAGACCGTACTCATGCCGCCGGAACCGACGCGCTCCTCCAGCACAAAACGATCATTGAGCACGTCGCCCAGCCCCTTGATGCGCTCGACCTCCGGCAGCGCGGCGCCAGCAGCCGGCGCCGCTGCCACGGCGCTGGAGAACGCCGCAACGTTGCCCGCCTGGGACGCCTCGGAATTGTCCGCGAAGAACTGGGTGGCCAGACGCGTGCGGCTGGCATCAGGATCGATGAACTCGTCGTCGTCCGCGCCCGGCGCCTGCCCGTCAGCATGCCGCTTGTCGGCGGCCTGTTCGATGCGGTTCCTGACCGCCTGGTGCACGTCGGCCGGTAGCGGGACCTTGGTGTTTTCTTCATCGAGCGTCTGCAACAACCAGGCCTCGTCGCCGCGGCCGTCCTCCAGGATGCGGTCCAGTTCCGCGAACAGCTGTTGTTGCGACAGCGCCCCGCTGCGAAACGATCTCAATGCGTGCGAAAAACTTGCCATAGCCGGTTATACCCTTTCACTGAGGGGTTCGTGCAGCGCCCGCCCGGTCCGCGCCGGCGGCGGATCTGGAGGCATTTGCTGCGTAAATCCGTGGTTGACTGCGGTATCGTCGGGACGACGATCGCCAAAGCCGGTGGTGGCTTCGAAGCGGATCACCGCTACCGTGACATTGTCGCGTGCACCGCGCTCCAGTGTGAGCTCCACCAGCTCACGGCTGGCCTCCTCGCAATCGTAGTCATCCAGAATGGTCGCGACCTCGTCGTCACCGACCTCCTTGTTCAAGCCGTCGCTGCACAGCAGTACAGCGTCGCCATCGCGCAGCGCGGAACGGTACTGATCGACCACCAGTCGATCCTGCGTGCCCACGGCACGAGTGATGCGGTTAGCGGACGGATGCGATGCGGCCTCCTCACGGCGCAGTTCGCCGCGCTGCACCAGCTCTTCGGCTACGCTGTGGTCGCGGGTGATCTGGGTCAGACGGCCGTCGCGCAACAGATAGGCGCGGCTGTCGCCCGCCCACATACAAAGCCATTCGCGCTTGTAAGCCGGGAACGCGACCACGGTGCTGCCCATCAGCTGATCCGAGCCGGCGCGACGCGCTTCCTCACGCATGCGCTGGTTGGCCAGTGCCAGTCGTGACCTGACGTCCTGCGCGAAGGCATCCAGTGATGGTGGCCTGACCAGGTCTTCGAAGGCTTCCACGATCAGACGGCTGGCGACGTCGCCACGGGCGTGCCCACCCATGCCGTCGGCCACCAGCCACAGGCCCTGCTCGTCGAGACCCAGATAGGCATCTTCGTTGACGCTACGTTGCCTTCCTGTCGTGGTACGACAGCATGACCACCAGCGGTAACTCATGGTGCGACCTCCTTCGACGCTGCGACCCGGGGCCAGCCGTCTGGTGCCCTCAGCCCGGTATCAAACCCGGACCGACTGCCCGACCGGAACGGCTTGCAGGGGTTTATTGTTTCCGGGAGACACCGGACGGCTTCGCCGCAGGCACTGCCTGCGGATACGGCGCGCCCATCCAATCCCCCTGGTTTTTATCAAGTTTAGTGCAATACAGAAAACTTTGTCCGCATTTAGCCGCAAGCCGAACCCCAGGGTCGGTGCGGGCTCATCCCCGACACAGTGCGCGTGGTGTCATATTATTTATTTTTTTATTTTTATTAATTCCCTACATGTTTTTATTCATCCATTTTATCGCCTTGCATGCGGCGCTGGCGCAGCTGTCGACCTCGACACCGCTCAGGTACTTTGGGGGGGCCTCGACGCCCGGCGAACTCGTTCTCATTCCAACCGGACACAGGGCGGGTGTTTCGCTCAGGGCGCGTCTATACTTTGCCGATAGACGGACGTGCCAACCGACGGGCGGACGGTAAACTCGGGAGAGCGACAATGGCGAGAATCGTAATCAAGGACCTAAAGGAAAGCGTGGAACTGGACCGGCAGGCGATGCGCGAAATCACCGGCGGTTCGAGTCGCCAACGACTCAGCGGCATCCCCGGCTACCACTCGACCTTTTTCCAGAAGCCCACGTCCTTCGACTACTTCCAACTGCCCTCGGTTGATTTCACTCTGAACAAGACCTGAAGGGCCCTCCCGCCTCAAGCGGGTCGCGCGGGCTGGCAACACGTGAAGCCTGGGCGGCCCGGCACCGGGACCCGGGCAACAAAAAACGGAGGCCCGTGGGCCTCCGTTGCCTGACGCGGTGCGGAAACTCCGCTGCGCGGCTTACTGCCAGACCAGCGTGCCCAGCGACTGAGCGATGTTGGCGGTCTTGGTGTCGATGTCGAGGTGCAGGTCGTTGTCGTTGATCTGCGCGACCGGGGCGTTGACCGCCGCGTTGGTCACGGTCTGGCCGCTGAAGAAGCCGCTGCCCTGCACCGCCACGGGGGCGTACTGGCCGCCCTGTACGATGCTGTTGGCGCCGCCGCGCACGTCGGACAGCTCTTCGCTCGCCAAGTCTTTGCTCATTTCCAGGTCTTTGATCATCATGGTCAGGTTCTCCTAAAGTTCAGTTTCACATGTAGGTTGGGCTGAGGTACGAAGCCCAACGGGTTAGCCGGTGCTGTTGG
>CBDTYI010000256.1:0-4551 GCA_965364565.1 uncultured Gammaproteobacteria bacterium
CATCTCCCGCGAAACTTATCAGGCTGCTACTATTCTGCAAGGTGCTGTCCACAGCATACGCTTCTCAGTATAGACCGTACAGTCAGTAACTCATGGCAAACACGCTGGTTTTGGGGATAGGTAACACGCTGCTGTCCGATGAAGGTCTGGGCGTTCATTTACTCAACTATCTGCGCGTCAATTACCCTGACCTCCCCGGGGTTACTTACCTGGACGGCGGTACCCTGAGTTTCACGCTGGCGGCCGATATCGAAGACTGCGATAACCTCGTGGTGCTCGACGCCGCCCAGCTCGATGCCGAACCCGGAACGGTTAGTCTCCTGGTGGGAGCCGACATGGATGCCTTTATCGGCCACGGAAAACGCAGCGTGCACGAGGTCGGACTCGCGGATCTGATGACCATTGCAACGCTGCTCAACCGGCTGCCCGCCAACCGCGCGCTGCTGGGCATCCAGCCAGCCGCATTCGGCTGGGGCGAAACCACCAGCGAAGCCGTATCGGCCGTCATCCCCGAGGCCGCCAGCCGCGTCGTCGCGCTGCTTTACAAGTGGCGGGATGAGATCAATAATTAGCCAATAGTAAGGCAGCACAAAACCGTGCTTTTTTTTCGAGGCGCGCGGGCTTCGGGAACAGGCACCCGTCGGTGGAGCACTATGGATCGTATGGATTCCATCCCGATCGAAGTGGACAGCTCGCCTGCCCTGACGGGCAACGTGTTGCCGCTGCTCCACGAGATGCGTCACGCGCTCCAGGACTTCGCCACCACCGGCACGGAACACACCATCGACCTCAACAGCCTGCCGCTGGCGCCGCAGGAAAGCCGGCAGCTGGAAGAGCTGCTGGGCAGCGGTGAAGTGCGCGCCCAGCTCGACGCGCTTGGCACCAGTGAAATCACCGAAACCGCGATTCCTGGGGTGTGGCGCGTGACGCACTACAACGGTGATCGTGTCGTGGTGGGACAGTTTCTGGAAATCACGGACTGTCCGGCCATTCTCAAATCGCAGCCACAGGATCTGCCGTCCGGCGTCAGCCGGCTGGACCAACTGATCAGCGAGTATGGCTAGCCGGCTCCCACACGCCGGGTACGCGCGGCTGCCGCCCTGTCTACGGGCCCGCAGCGGCGTCATACGTCACAGCCAGAAGACAACGCGAGCAACAAGGCTTGCCGTGTCCGGATCGCATTCCGGCGCCCAGACCAAGGAGACTCCATGAAGAAGGTGACAACCGTAGCCGAGGCCCTGCAGGCCGGGGGCGTTACCCGTCGCGGGTTCCTCAAGTACTGTTCGGCCATCGCCTCTCTGATGGCACTGCCGCCCGGTTCGGCACCCCTCATTGCCGCGGCGCTGGAAAAGGCACGCCGCCCGTCGGTCATCTGGCTGTCGTTTCAGGAATGCACCGGCTGCACCGAGTCACTGACCCGCAGCACCGGCGCCACCGTCGAGGAGCTGATCTTCAACGCGATCTCGCTCGACTACCACCATACCCTGCAGGCCGCCTCGGGCGAAGGCGCGGAAGGCGCCCGGGAAGCCGCCATGCACGAGAACTACGGCAGTTACCTGCTGGTGGTGGACGGTTCCATTCCGGTCGGCAATCCCGCCTACTCGACCATTGCCGGCATCAGCAACAAGGACATGTTGATGGAAGTCGCCGCCGGTGCAGCGGCGATCGTATCGGTCGGCAGCTGCGCTTCGTTCGGCGGCATTCCCAAAGCCAACCCCAATCCGACCGGCGCCGTGTCGGTTGCCGACCTGATCAGGGACAAACCGATCATCAATGTGCCCGGCTGCCCGCCGATTCCGGCCGTCATCACCGGGGTCCTGGTGCAGTACCTTACCTTCGGACTGCCGGAACTGGACCACCTGCGCCGCCCCAAGGCGTTCTTCGGACAATCCATCCACGACCGCTGCTACCGGCGCCCGTTCTACGACAAGGGCCTGTTTGCCGAGACCTTCGACGACGAGGGCGCGAAAAAGGGCTGGTGCCTGTACAAGCTCGGCTGCAAGGGACCTACCACGTACAATGCCTGCGCCACCACCAAATGGAACGACGGCACCAGTTTCCCGATCGAGGCCGGCCATCCCTGCCTGGGCTGCTCGGAACCGGATTTCTGGGATGCGGGAAGTTTCTACAAGGCACTGTCCGCGCCCACCGACAACATCGGCACAACCGCCGTGTATGCAGCCGGCGCCGGGCTGCTGGCCGGGGCCGCGCTCGGCGCCACCTGGCGTTCGCGCAAGCAGGCCGCCGCCAAACAGCACCGCAAGGTCACCATCGAAGACCTCGGGCAGGAGGAGTCCTGATCATGAGCGATACCGAGTTACTGCTGTGGGTTCGCGGACCGGCTTTCACCGCGGCCACATTCATTTTTTTCGCCGGGATCGTGGTGCGCATCCTGGAAATTCTGCTGATGGGGCGCAAAAAGAACCTCGCCAAGGCACGCGGTTCCGCCATGGCCGGCGGCATGGGCACCGTGTTCAGTCGCTTCGTCCCGGATACCGGCACCCTGCAGCGCTCCGGATTCACGGTGATCGCAGGCTACGTGTTCCACATCGGCCTGTTCATCGTCATCTTCCTTTTCGTCCCGCACATCCTGGTGTTCGAGCGCGCCTTCGGGCTGAGTTGGCCCGGCCTGCCGTCCAACATTATCGACGCCACCAACGTGGTCACCATGATCGCCCTGCTGGCGGTCCTCATTCACCGCCTCATCGATCCGGTCAAACGCATGTTGTCCGAGTTTTCGGATTACCTGGTCTGGTTTCTCACCATACTGCCGCTGGTGACCGGTTATCTCGCCTTCCACCGCGTTGGCGCATCCGGACCGGCGATGCTGGCCGTACACATTCTCAGCGTCGAATTGCTGATGGTGCTGTTCCCGTTCACCAAGCTTTCGCATGCCTTCACCCTGTGGCTGGCGCGCTGGTACAACGGTGCAATAGCCGGTTACAAGGGGATACAGTCATGAGCGGCCCATCTTTCGAACGCGCCCACAACATTCTGAGAACGCAGATCGACGCACCGACCGCGTCCTTTTTCAGCAGCTGCGTCAACTGCGGCATATGCTCAGAGGCCTGCCTGTTCTTCACCGAGACGCGCGAGCCGAAGTACACCCCGATCCACAAGCTGGACCCGTTGCGCAAGGTCTGGAGGCAGGAATACACCTTCTGGGGCAAGCTCGGCCGCGCACTGGGGCTGTCAAAACCGCTCACCGATCAGGACCTGGCCGACTGGGAAACCCTGGTCTATGACGGCTGCACCCTGTGCGGACGCTGCTCCATGGTGTGTCCCGTCGGCATCGACATCCCCTACATGATCCGTAAGCTGCGCGAAGGCATGGCGGTCGCCGGGCATGCACCCGCGGGACTGGTCGGCGCCACCACCCGGGCAATACAGATCGGCAGCCCCATGGGGGTCAAACTGCCGGCCCTGAAGGCGCAGATCGCGCATGTCGAGGAGGAAACCGGGCTCAAGGTGCCGCTCGATGTCGAGGGCGCCGACTACCTGCTGCTGCTGTCCTCCATGGAGATCATGAATTTCCCCGAGTTCATCGGCGCGGTCACGCGGATTTTCGACAAGGCCGGCGTCAGCTGGACGATTTCCTCGGAGGCCTTCGAGGCCACCAACAGCGGCATCCAGATCGGCGTGTCCGACCTGGCCGCGGAACTGGTCGGTCGCATTGTCAGCGCCGCCGAGAAACTCAAGGTCAAGAACGTCATCAGCCCCGAGTGCGGCCATGCCTACATGGCGATCCGCTGGGAAGGCCCCAACCTGGTCGGCCGCCCGTTCACCTTCGAGGTCATCCATATCCTGGAACTGCTCGACCAGCTGCGCAAGGAAGGCCGGCTGAGACTGCAGGGCAAGGAGACCGATCGTCTCACCTACCACGATCCCTGCCAGATCGGGCGCCGCGGCGGCGTACTGCAACAGCCGCGTAATCTGTTGAAAGAAATCAGTGACAACTTCGTCGAATTGCCGGAAGCGGGCAAGATGAACTGGTGCTGCGGCGCGGGCGGCGGAGTGAGCACCAACGAGCGCGCCAACGAACTGCGACTCAAGGCGTTCGGGGCCAAGAAAACCCAGCTCGACGCCATCCAGGTCGATGGCATGGTGTCGGCCTGTTCCAACTGCCGCATCCACCTCGAAGAGGGCCTGGAGGAATACCACATGGATGTGCCGATCCTGAGCCTGACCGAGCTGATAGAAAAACACCTGGCGGACTGAGGTCCAATGACAATTCACAGTGACAGGAACCCGGCATGAATGAACGCATCGTTGTAGATCCGATTACCCGCATCGAAGGGCACCTGCGCATCGAGGCACAGATGGACGGTGACCGGATCGCGCAAGCCTACTCGTCCGGGACCATGGTGCGCGGCATTGAGATCATTCTGCGCGGCCGGGACCCCCGCGATGCCTGGGCCTTCGCCCAGCGCATCTGCGGCGTATGCACCCTGGTACACGGCATCGCCTCGGTGCGCTCGGTGGAGAACGCGCTGAACTACCAGATTCCCGCCAACGCGCAGCTGATCCGCAACCTGATGATCGCCGCACAGT
>CBDTYI010000257.1:0-4551 GCA_965364565.1 uncultured Gammaproteobacteria bacterium
GCGCCGGGTTCATCAAGCCGCTCGGTCTGATCGGGCTGGCCTCGTTGCTGTTGCTGCTGGAGCCGGACTTCGGCACCACCGTGGTGTTGATGAGCACCGTGCTGGTGATGATGTTCATGGCCGGTGTCAGTCTGTGGAAGTTCGGGGCGCTCATTGCCGCCGCCGGCGGCGCCTTTGCCCTGCTGGCGGTGTCCTCGCCTTATCGCATGGAGCGCCTGACCGCGTTTCTGAACCCCTGGGACGATCCTTTCAACAGCGGTTTCCAGCTGACCCAGTCTTTGATGGCGATCGGGCGCGGCGAATGGTTCGGGGTCGGGCTGGGCGCGAGTATCCAGAAGCTGTTCTATCTGCCGGAAGCGCACACCGACTTCGTGTTTGCGGTGCTGGCGGAGGAGCTCGGACTGGTCGGTATTCTGGTGCTGCTGGGTCTGTATGCCTTCGTGGTGGCGCGCGCCTATACCATCGCCGCCGTCGCCGAACAGGGGGGTAATCTGTTCGCGGCCTACCTTGGTTACGGCATCGGCACCTGGCTGGGCCTGCAGGCGTTCATCAATATCGGCGTGAACACCGGCCTGTTGCCGACCAAGGGGCTGACCCTGCCACTGATGAGCTATGGCGGCAGCAGCATGCTGGTGACCTGCGTGGCAGTCGCGCTGTTGCTGCGCATCGACTACGAAACCCGCTGCACCGTGAACAGCCTGCCCGCCTCGGGCAGCGCCGCGGCGCGGCGTCGCAGGAGGTCGCAGTGACGCGCTACCTGACTCCTGCAGCGGAGGACTGTCGCCATGCAGTCTAGGCGCCCGATCCTCATTATGGCCGGCGGCACCGGCGGGCACGTATTCCCGGCGCTTGCCGTCGCCGAGCAGCTGCAGGTGCTCGGCTGGCCGGTGGCCTGGCTGGGAACGCGCGCCGGTCTGGAGGCCCGGGTGGTGCCGCCGACCGGCATCCCCATGCACTGGATCAGGGTGAGCGGCTTGCGCGGCAAGGGTCTGGCCCGCCAGCTGACCGGACCCTTCATGTTGCTCTGGGCGTTGCTGCAGGCCGCCTGGATTCTGCTGCGGCTGCGCCCGGCCGCGGTGCTCGGCATGGGCGGTTTCACCACCGGTCCGGGTGGTGCCATGGCCTGGCTGCTGCGCCGCCCACTGGTGATTCACGAGCAGAATGCCGTCGCCGGCCTGACCAACCGCATGCTGGCGCGGCTGGCCAAACCGGTTCTGGAAGCCTTTCCCGGTAGCCTGACGGGTGCGCTGCACACCGGTAACCCGGTGCGCCGCAGTATCGCCGCGCTTGAGTTTTGCGCGCCTGACCCGGGCACGCGCCGCCCGCGCCTGCTGGTGGTCGGTGGCAGCCTCGGTGCCGCCGTATTCAATGAGCAGGTGCCGGTGGCCCTGACAGGGATTTCCGCAGCGCAGCGCCCGGAAGTCTGGCACCAGACCGGTCTGCGTCATATCGACTCGGCGCGCGCCGCTTACGACAACGCGGGTATCGCCGTCAGGCTGGACGCCTTTATCGAAGACATGGCCGCGGCCTACCGCTGGGCCGACCTGGTGTTATGCCGGGCCGGCGCACTGACCATCGCGGAGCTTGCCGCGGTGGGTGTCGCTTCGATCCTGGTGCCCTATCCGTACGCCGTCGATGACCACCAGAGCGCCAACGCGCGCTACCTGGTTGACGCGGGTGCCGCCATACTGCTGCCGCAGTCCGAGCTGACCCCCGCGCGCTTGCGCGAACACCTGGCGCTGCTGCAGCAGCCCGAGCAGCTGCGCGACATGGCCCGCCGTGCGCGCGACCGGGCGCTGCCCGACGCCGCGGCACAGGTTGCCGGTCACTGTATCGCCGCGACCGGCTGGAAGGAGGCGGCCTGATGCGCGCGCCGCAACCCGCAACGGTTAGTCTGGACAGCATGCGGCGTATCCGCCGCACGCACTTTGTGGGCATCGGTGGCGCCGGCATGGGCGGCATCGCCGAGGTGCTGTTGAACCTCGGCTACGAGGTCAGTGGATCGGATCTGCGTCCCAATGCCGTGACGCACCGCCTGCAGCAACAGGGCGCGCAGATCTGGTTCGGGCACGACGCCGGTCACGTGGCGGAATGCGACGTTGTGGTGGTGTCCAGCGCCGTGAACGAGGAAAACCCGGAAGTCGCCGCGGCCCGCGAGCGTCGCATTCCGGTGGTGCCGCGCGCCGAGATGCTGGCCGAGATCATGCGTTTCCGCCACGGTATCGCGGTCGCCGGCACGCACGGTAAGACCACCACCACCAGCCTGGTGGCCAGCATTCTCGCCGACGCCGGACTCGATCCGACTTTCGTCATCGGCGGGCAGCTCAACAGCGCCAGCAGCCATGCGCGACTCGGCAGCGGCCGCTACCTGGTGGCGGAAGCGGACGAGAGCGATGCGTCGTTCCTGTACCTGCAGCCGATGCTGGCGGTGGTGACCAACATCGATGCCGACCACCTGTCCACCTATGGGGGTGATTTCCAACGCCTGCGCCAGACATTCGTGGAGTTTCTGCACCACCTGCCCTTCTATGGCCTGGCGGTATTGTGTCTGGACGATCCCAACGTACGCGATGTGCTGCCCGAGCTCACCCGCCAGTTCACCACCTACGGCATCGATGCGGAGGACGCCGATATCCGTGCCCTGGACCTGCGGCAGCGCGGTATGCAGATGCACTTCGAAATCCGCCAGGCCGAGCACCCGCCGCTCGGCGTAGTGCTCAACCTGCCCGGCCGTCACAACGTGCTGAACGCACTGGCCGCAGTGGCGGTCGCGCGCGAGCTGGGGGTCGACGACGCGGCGATCCAGCACGCGCTGGAGACCTTCGCCGGTATCGGCAGACGCTTCGAGGTGCACGGTGAAGTTCCGGTCGCCGGCGGCACGGTGCTGCTGATCGATGACTACGGGCATCACCCCAGTGAAATTGCTGCAACCCTGGAAGCCGCGCGCCACGGTTGGCCGGAGCGACGCCTGGTGGTGGCGTTTCAACCGCATCGCTATTCGCGTACCCACGACCTGCTGGATGACTTTGCCCAGGTGCTGGTGAACGCCGATGTGCTGCTGCTCTCCGAAGTCTACGCCGCGGGTGAGGCGCCGATTTCGGGCGCCGACGGGCGCGCGCTATGCCGCGCCGTGCGCGGCCGGGGGCGCGTCGACCCGGTGTTCGTCGAAGACGTGGAAACTCTGCCCAAGGTGCTCAATGACCTGCTGCAGCCCGGGGATGTGGTGTTGACCCTGGGCGCGGGTTCCATCGGTGCCGTTGCTGCGAATCTGCCCGACACGCTAGCCCGGCTGCAGGCGGGAGGTAATGCGTGAGTTCGGGTATCAAGTTGCGTTTCCGTATGGGTTGTGGCGAGCCGTTGCAGAGCCGCTCCTGGGTGGCGAGATCGGCGCGCGCTGCGTCTTCTGCCCGGCAGCAGGGCAAGCACAACGCGATCAGGAGCCGTATCGGTGCCTCTGAGCGTGGGGGTAAATGCAAGTCATGATGGCGGCTGAGTCTATGTCTGAACTGCGCGGCGATCTCAAATTCAACGAGCCGATGGCGTCGCACACCAGCTGGAGGGTGGGCGGGCCGGCCGACCGCAGTTATCGGCCTGCCGATCTGCTGGATCTGCAGCGGTTTCTCAGCACGCTGCCCGCCGACGAGCCGCTTTACTGGGTAGGGCTGGGCAGCAACCTGCTGGTGCGCGACGGTGGTATCCGGGGGACGGCAATCCTGCCGTTCGGCGGCTTGACCACTTTACAGCTGCTGGACGGTCACCGGCTGCGCGCCGGCGCCGGCGTTGCCTGCGCAAAGGTCGCGCGCTTCGCTGCGCGCGCCGGCCTGGTGGGTGCGGAGTTCCTGGCCGGCATTCCCGGCACCATGGGTGGTGCACTGGCCATGAATGCCGGCGCCTTCGGTGGTGAGACCTGGTCGCTGGTGAGCAGCGTCCAGACCCTGGACCGAAATGGCGAACTGCACGTGCGCATGCCCGATTGCTATCAGATTTCCTACCGGAGCGTGGCGGGTCCCGGGGACGAATGGTTTGTAGCGGTGGACCTGAAACTCAACAACGGTGACGGTGCTGCGGCACAGGCGCGCATCAAGGAATTGCTGGAACGCCGTTCGGCTACCCAGCCGACCCAGCAGCCCAGTTGCGGCTCGGTGTTCCGTAACCCGCCGCAGGACTTCGCCGCGCGTCTCATAGAGAGTTGCGGTCTGAAGGGCGAACGTATCGGCAACGCCCAGGTATCGGAAAAGCACGCCAACTTCATCGTTAACCTGGGAGGCGCAAAGGCGGCAGACATCGAGGCGCTGATCCGCTACGTGCAGTCACAGGTCAAACAGAAGCACGGCGTGTGGCTGGAGCCGGAAGTGCGCATTGTCGGGGAGTTCGAATGACAGCCCAAACTCAAAGCGCGCAGGCGTTTGGCAAGGTTGCGGTACTGATGGGCGGGCGCTCGGCGGAGCGCGAGATCTCGCTGCGCAGCGGGCAGGCGGTTCTGAACGCCCTGCAGCAGCGCGGCGTGCAGGCGCTGCCTCTGGACGCCGGCGACGACGATTTCGTGTCGCA
>CBDTYI010000258.1:0-4528 GCA_965364565.1 uncultured Gammaproteobacteria bacterium
GCGCTGTGGGAACTGGAGGGACTATGCTGTTTATTGCTGTCGTTCTGGCGTTTCAGATCCTGCTGTCCGTCGTGTTCACGGTCTTTATCGTGTTTCGTCTCATGGGCAGGGACTACGAGTCGAGCGTCATCAGCGCAGGGTTCGGGGGTATTACGCTCGGCTCAACGGCAACCGCTATCGTGAACATGACCGCGGTTGCCAAGCAATACGGCGCTGCGCACCGGGCGTTCATCATCGTGCCGCTGGTGTGCGGTTTCTTTATCGACCTGGTAAATGCGCTCATCATAAACTTCTTTGTCGGACTGTAACGGGTTTGATCAAAGCCGCTCCCGGGTTCAGAAATAGCGTAACAGACGCAAGGTCAGATGGCTGTCCTTCTTGAAGGCGGACAGCACGCCGCTATCGCCGCTGTTCAGAAACCAGCGGCCTTGCAGCTCCGTGGTCCAGTGATTATCGAGACGGCGGCTGGCCTCCAGCGACAGTTGTGAAGCCTGGTCAGACCGATCGACGGAAAACCCGGCCAGCAGTTCCGAGTCCTGCACATCGTTGAGGGTCAGGCGCGCGCCGAAGAAAAAATCATCGTCGAAAATCACCGGCGGCGCCTCGGCCGGATCGTCGTCGCGGCCATCGTAGGAATACTCCAGCAGCAGTCCCAGATCGGCATCGGTTTCACGGATCTGGTACAGCGTATATTCAAAGCCGCCGATGGCTGCCGTGAAGTGATCGCCGTGCTGGGCGCGCCACAGGCCCTCGAATTTCCACAGCCACCCTTCGCGCGTGTACTGGATATCGGCACCCACCTGGTTGATGAGGTCGTAGTACGGAACCAGCCGGGTAGAGTCCTGGTTGAGCAAAAACCGGGGTTCGCGGCTGGTGCCCTTGAAATAGGACAGACCGATGTCCCAGGCGCCGATGTAGTGCGAGTAACGCAGCGCAAAGTCGACGTGCTTGTGCTCGTCGCTGGACTGGTACTCGGCGTCGCCGTCGGTGACCAGCGGGAAGCGCAGCCGTCCGTCCTTGCCAGGAAAAGTCTCTTCCCTGAACCAGGGCAGCACAAACAGGCTGAGCTCACCCCAGCCCTGCTGGGTGGCCAGTTTCAGCATCGGCTGGCCAAGCTTGTCCTCGCCGTCCAGGTCTTCCACCAGATCGGTCTGGTTGACGATATCCACCAGGTGGCGAAACTCGGTGACGCCCCAGAACACCCGGTTGATACCGGCCAGCAGTTCCCAGTCCGCGCCGATATGCAGCCAGTAGGCCTCGCGCATGTCGAAATGCGTGCGGCGATTGTCGCGGCCGTCCAGGCGGGCGAAGGGAATGAAATTGAAGCGGTCGGCGCCGTTGTCGTGCTGAACCAGAATCTCGGGCTGGGCCACCAGCGAGGGCTGCAGGCCGTTGAACTGATCTTCGAACTGGGCGTCCTGCAGGAAAGCACGCAGGTCCGCACCGACAAAACCCGCCATGCGCGTGTCGTAGGCCTCGGCGAGCACCGGAATGCAGATCGCCAGTGCCGTCGCGGCGCGTGCCACACGGGCGGCACGCGAACCGCCTGCTGCGCCTGACTGCTTAGCATAGATCATGTCATACCCTTTCCACACCGCGCCAGGCGATCCAGCCGGCAAGTACCGCGGTCGCTGCCGCGAGAATATAGGTCCACTGCGCGCCGATTCCGTCCCACAGATAGCCGGCCAACAGGCTGCCTGCCGCACCGCCGGCACCGAAACTCAGGCTGCTGTACAGCGCCTGACCGCGCCCCTGGTGACGCCCCGTAAACAGGTGATGAATGAGGTGAATGGACACGGCGTGATAGACGCCGAAGCTGGCCGCGTGCAGGGTCTGGGCAAACGCCATGATCCAGACCTGCTCGACGAACAGCGCAATCAGCAGCCAGCGCAGCGCGGTCAGCGCGGCCGCCGCGAGCATCAGATTGCGCGCGCCGAAGCGCGGCAGCCAGTGGTGCATTTTCAGGAACACGAGGATCTCGGCCACCACGCCCAGCGCCCACAACTGACCAATGGCGGATTCGCTGTAACCGTGATCGACCATGTAGAGGCTGTAAAAGGTGTAATACGGTCCGTGACTGGCCTGGAGCAGAAAACACACCAGCAGCAGCGACACCACCGCCGGCTGCCTGAGCACCTTGCGCAGCGGCTCTTCGTTGAGCGCCTGGTGGCCGGCCGCGCTCTCGGGAACCAGCAGACTGCTCAGCCAGATAGCCGCCAGCAGCACCACCAGCACACTCGGCAGCAGTGCGGTTCCGGCCTGTTCGAACAACGCGCCCAGACCGGCGACCGCAAGAATGAATCCGATAGAGCCCCACAGCCGGATGCTGCTATAGCGATGGGTCTGGTCCCCCAGGTGATTCAGGGTGGTGGCTTCGAACTGGGGCAGCGCGGCGTTCCAGAAAAAACTGAACACCGACATCACCAGCACCAGCCACCAGTAGCCCTGTCCGAAAAACACCCCGGCAAAGGCCAGCGCAGCGAACAGGCAGCCGGCGCGCACAATGGACATGCGCCTGCCGGTGTGATCGGCGATCCAGCCCCATACGTTGGGCGCCACGATTTTGGTGGCCATGATGATGGCCACCAGCTCGCCGATTTCCACCGATCCGAAGCCCAGCGACTTCAGATACAGGCCCCAGTAAGGGATCAACGCACCCAGCGAGGCGAAGTAAAACAGATAAAACCCGGACAGGCGCCAGTAGTACATCGTCGCTCAGAAAAAGCTGTTCGTATTAGCCACGGAAAACACGGAAAGGAAACAGAACGCTTTCCCTGGCTGTCTCTCAATCCTCACTGGCTGAAAAAAGCTGGATCCAGTAAACACGAAAATGATGGGAAACCAGAGCACCCTTAAAAGCTTTGTCCGTGTTTTCCGTGCTTTCCGTGGCTATCTTTGTCTTTCGTGCTTTCCGTGGCTATATCAATTCGAGCCTGCGGGAATCACGGGCGTCTCCGACTCCACATCCGCGTTCTGGGCGCGGTGGCGCAGGTAGTGGTCCATCAGCACGATCGCCAGCATGGCCTCGGCAATCGGCGTGGCGCGGATACCCACGCACGGATCATGGCGACCGGTGGTGATGACCTCGACCGGCTGACCGTGAATGTCGACGGTGTCACCGGGTAGACGGATGCTGGAGGTCGGCTTGAGCGCGATACTGACCAGGATTTCCTGGCCCGAGGAAATACCACCCAGCACACCACCGGCGCGGTTGCTGCGAAAGCCCTGCGGGGTGATCTCGTCGCGGTGCTCGGTGCCCTTCTGCGCGACGCTGGCGAAACCGGCGCCGATCTCGACACCCTTGACCGCGTTGATGCTCATCATGGCATGGGCGATATCCGCGTCGAGGCGGTCGAATATGGGCTCACCGAGACCCGGCGGAACCCCGCTGGCGACCACGTTGACGCGCGCGCCGATGGAATTGCCTTCCTTGCGCAGCGCATCCATGTAGGCCTCCAGCTCGGCCACCTTGTCCGGCTGCGGGCAGAAAAACGGGTTCTGCTCAACCGCCTCCCAGTCCTGCAGTTGCAGCTCGATGGGGCCCAGCTGGGCCAGATAACCCCGGATTTCGGTGCCCAGTTTTGCGCGCAGGTACTTCTTGGCGATACCCCCGGCCGCCACCCGCATCGCCGTTTCACGCGCCGAGGAACGGCCGCCGCCGCGGTAGTCGCGGATGCCGTATTTCTGCTGATAAGTGTAGTCCGCGTGGCCGGGCCGGAAGCGGTCCATGATCTTGGAGTAGTCCTTGGAGCGCTGGTCGGTGTTGTGGATGATCAGTCCAATGGGCGCCCCGGTGGTTCTGCCCTCGAACACACCGGACAGTATCTGCACCTCGTCGGCCTCGCGCCGCTGTGTGGTATGGCGGGACTTACCCGGTTTGCGGCGATCCAGATCGTTCTGCAGGTCCGTTTCGCTCAGCTCCAGGCCGGGCGGACAGCCATCCACGATACAGCCGATCGCCGGCCCGTGACTTTCACCGAAACCGGTGACCGTGAAGAGTTTGCCGAAGCTGTTTCCTGACATGGGGCGCTATTGTACAGGAGATGCACCGGCTGCGTTAAAGGCTTTGCAGGACGGGCCGTTAGCACAGGGGACCACCTTTTTAACAACACACACCACCCAGGGGGCACGCTGTGAGCAATCATAGTCACGCAATCGGCAACTACATGGGTAAGCCGATTTTCGAGTCCATCGAAGTCCAGGACGACACCTACGTGTTCGACCGCATCGCCCAGTACGAAGACGGCGAGTTCCCGCTCGATCGTCTCAGTACCAACGAGCTGCTGGTCGAACCCGGGCTGATCTACCGGTCCCAGAAGTAACGACCCCGGCCGCCAGGGACGGCGGAGCGCAAGACCACTGACCCGAAGCGCCAGTCACTGGTGAGAAACCCCCGCTTTAACTGCAAAGCACGCGAAGGGCACGAAGGCATACCGCCTGAATCCCTTAATTCTTAAGGAACCTCTGATTGATCCGTCATTCCGGCGCATGCCGGAATCCATAGCGTTAAATTCACTGGATCCCGGCA
>CBDTYI010000259.1:0-4493 GCA_965364565.1 uncultured Gammaproteobacteria bacterium
GGCCACCGTGAACTCGAGCCTGCTGGTCCCGTCGCTGCCGCGCAGCTCGGCTGATGCCGAGGTGGACACCTTGACCGCAAACTTCAGAGTCGTCTCTGCGGTCACCGACAAACTGCGCCTCAACGGCGCCTATACCTACAACGACCGCGACAATGACACGCCGCAGTCCACCTACACCTGGGTTACAACGGACAGCTTCGTGGCGGCACCGCGCACCAACCAGCCCTACAGCTTCACGCAGAGCGAGCTCAAGCTGAGCGGTGACTACCGCATCGACAAGTCGGCAAAAGTCAGCGCCGGTTTTGACCACGACAGGCACGAGCGCACCCGCCAGGAGGTCAATACCACGCGCGAAAACACCGTGTGGGGCAAGCTGTCCAAGCGCGTCAGGGACAACGTGGACCTGAGCATGAAGTTCGCGCACGCCGAGCGCGACAATTCGCCCTACAAGACGGCGCCCGACGTGGATCCGGAACAGAATCCGCTGCTGCGCAAATACAACCTCGCAGATCGAACCCGCAACAGCGCCAAGTTCCACGCCAGTGTCATACCGCACGAACGTGTCAACCTGGGCTTCGCGGTCGATTTCGCCCGTGATGACTACTCGCGCTCCCAACTCGGCCTCACCGACGGTCAGGAGCTCGGCCTCAACGCCGACGCGTCGCTATTGCTTACGGAAAAGACCAGCGCGCACCTGTTTGTCGGGCGGGAGCGTATACGCTCAAAACAGGCAGGCAGCCAGAGTGGTTCCGTACCGGACTGGTTCGCCCGCAACGACGACACCGTCACCAGCGCCGGCATCGGCATCGCGCACCAGCTCATCGAGGATAAGCTCGACGTTGGTGCGGACTACACGGCCATACGGAGCACCGGCAAGATCGATGTCGACAGCGGCACCCCCGATCCTCCGTTTCCCGATCTCAAGACCAGTCTCGACAGTCTCAAACTGTATGCGAATTATCGCCTCAGAGAAAGCATGACACTCCACGCCGCGTACTGGTATGAGAACTACAACAGCAAGGACTGGCACCTCGATGGCGTGGCACCCGACACCATCTCCAATGTGCTGAGCTTCGGTGAGGATAGCCCCGATTACGAAATCCACGTGGTAACGCTGTCACTGCGCTACAAGTTCTGAGTCGCAGCGCCGGTTCAGCCGCGCGCGCCTTTCAGGCTGGCAATGTCACAGGGCTCGGTTAGGCTTTAGCGAGGCGACACGCTTTTGGGCGGCGTGCGGCTCAACGCCGGCACGGCCTGTCCTTCCCGAAAATGCGTACAGCTTGATAGTTTTGACTTTTTTCGGGGAAGTCGTCAATCCGGCAGCCCCGGGCATCCTTGGTGCCGAGTTTATCCAGAAGCATTCGCACGATTATCAGTGTGCTGTTCGTATTTCTGTCCACCCTGTTCCAGTCTCGGGCGACCCTGCAGTTCGAGATCGTCGCGCTATGCCATCGGCTCACCGTCTATCAGTGCGTCCCCGGGTTCAACCGGCAGACCGCCTGTTCTGGTCCTGGCTCTCGTGAACGATTGGCGGCAAATTAGTGCGATGCGGATTTTGGGAACGACAGTCTCTCCCGGTGAGATTCTGGTGCATTCTGCTAACCTTACTTCAGAGGTCAGAGGTAATGCCAGCATCCATGCATGAACGGATCGACCGACAGTCATTCCTACCGGCCTACCTGTCCCTGGGCAACAGAGCGCTGATCGCCCGTGCTGCAACCGCCAGGCAACACCTGGCAGACCGCGACCTGTGTGCTCGCTACTGCCATATCAATCGCCTGGAAACAGCCAGGGGGGCCGTGTGCCGCACCGCTGAGCATGCCGTGGTAAACGGTTTCGGTCCTCATCACGGCGAGGAGGATCCCCTGCGGGGACGGCGTGGTTCGGGAACGATCTTCTTCAGCCGGTGCAGCCTGCGCTGCGTCTTCTGCCAGAACTGGGAAATCAGCCAGCGTGGTCTGGGAGAGGAGGTGGAAGCGGAGGAACTGGCCGGCATGATGCTGGCGCTGCAGGCACAGGGCTGTCACAACGTCAACCTGGTCACGCCAAGCCATGTGGTGGCACAGATCATCCAGGCGGTTGCCATCGCCGCACCCCGCGGCCTGCGCCTGCCGCTGGTCTACAATACCGGTGGCTATGACAGCCCCGAGGCACTGGCACTGCTGGACGGCATTATCGATATCTACCTGCCGGATATGAAATACGGGGATTCAGGTATCGCCCGGCGTTACTCCGTGGTGCGCGATTATGTCGAGATCAACCAGGCGGCCGTGAAAGAAATGCACCGCCAGGTCGGTGACCTGGTGCTGGATGAACAGGGTATCGCGCAACGCGGCCTGCTGGTCCGTCACCTGGTGCTGCCGGAGAACCTCGCGGGAACTGAACAGGTGCTGGCCTTTATCGCCAGGGAAATCTCGCCGGACACCTATGTAAACCTGATGGACCAGTACCGGCCCTGCTATCGGGCCGACGCGCATCCCCCGCTGGACAGGCCACTGTATTCCGGCGAAGTCACTGCCGCCCTGGAAATGGCCGGGAAATACGGTCTGCATCGTCTCGACCGGCGCGACAGCCGCGGGTAGCCCGTTTGTTGATCGATGAATACCGGCAAGGAAAAGTCGAGCAGGGCAGATCACGGTAACGAGCAAATGACCGCAATCCGGGTTGAATGTTATGCCGGTCAGCGCGCGGAAGAATCACCGCGCCGTTTTTTTCTCGGGAAACGCGAAATTGGTGTAAGCGAGATCATCGACCGTTGGCTGGATCCGGACCACAGCTGTTTCAAGGTGCGTGGTGACGACGGTGACATCTACATCCTGCGTTATGACCGCACTGCGGATATCTGGCAAATGATCCTGTTCAGCAGCGGCAAGCATGATGACACACGCCTCTCCTCAACCTGAGAAGCGAAAAGCATTTCCCCGAATTCCGTTGCGCTGCAACCGGGCTACTGATTTTTCATTTCCCGTACCCTAACCATGACAGAGGACCCGCAATGGACCGCCTTCCTGCAGTGGGCACTGCCGCAGCTGCGCATGCGCTGGTCCGGTTTTCGCAAGGTCCGCACGCAGGTGTGCAAGCGGGTGTACAAGCGTTTGCAGTCACTGCAACTGGCCGGTCTGAATGACTACCGTGATTACCTGCAACACCATTCAGAGGAGTGGCGGGTGCTCGATACACTCTGCCGGATCACGATTTCGCGTTTCTACCGTGACAAGGGGGTCTACGGGTTGCTGACGGACCGGATCATTCCCGGGCTCGTGGAGCAGGTCAGGCAGGAGGGCGACAGTCGGCTGGATATCTGGAGCGCCGGCTGTGGTTCCGGTGAGGAGCCTTATTCACTCGCAATCCTGTGGGCGGTACATTTGCGGCAACGTTATCCGGACATCACGCTGCGGATCCTGGCGACGGATGTCGATCCGCAGCTCCTCGATCGTGCACGGACGGCCTGTTACCCGTTCAGCAGCCTGAAAGAGCTGCCGGCGTCATTGCGGGAGTCGGCCTTCACGGTATCCGCCGGCCGCTATTGCCTGCAGTCTGGTTTCAAACGCCCGGTCTTGTTCGTCGAACACGATATCCGCTCTCCGGTGCCGGCTACCCACTTGCACCTGATCCTCTGCCGGAACCTCGTGTATACATACTATGACGAAGGCCTGCAGCGCGAGATCACGCAACGGCTGGTTGACGCCCTGCGGCCCGGTGGGCTGCTGGTGGTAGGCAGCCACGAGACAGTGCCCGAAGATGTACCGGGAATTGTCTCCCTGTCATACAAGCGGGGAATCTACAGAAAACCTGAACGCGCATTCGCGTAGTATATTGTCGTTATGCCGCCACGTTATCTGTTGTTGCTACTCTTCCTCGTCATCTTCCTGGTGACGATCATTCAGCTGGAACTATTGTCCATCGCATTCCAGAAACTCGGCTTGTCACCCCGCGGTGCACTGTTACTGGTGGTGGGCGCATTAATCGGGAGCAATATCAATATCCCGGTGGCCACCATCAAGAGCACGCCTTCACCCCGGCCGCCAGCGGAGATACCGCAGTGGGGTCGGCTTTGGCAGCAAGATACACGGGGGTATCCGGGAAAAACGATCCTCGCGATCAACCTGGGGGGCTGCGTTGTCCCGGTGGGCATGTGCCTGTACCTGCTTGCCAGGCAACTGGTCAATCCTTTCGACCTGGTACTGGCCCTGCTGGTCGTCACCATGATCAGCTATGTATTCAGCCGTCCGATTGCCAATATCGGCATCGGCATGCCGGTTTTTATTGCACCGGTGGTAGCGGTGATCACAGCCCTGCTATTGGAGCCTGCGAATGCGGCACCGCTCGCTTTTTCCAGCGGTGTGCTCGGCGTCCTGCTGGGTGCCGATATCCTGCACCTGGCGGATATTCGAGCAATGGGCGTGCGGGTCGCCTCGATTGGCGGTGCCGGCACCTTTGACGGGATCTTTCTGACCGGCATCATTGCCGTGCTGTTGGCATGAACATGTTTC
>CBDTYI010000260.1:0-4487 GCA_965364565.1 uncultured Gammaproteobacteria bacterium
GATGTCGTTCCAGACCCGGTAGTAAACCTGTGACATAGCGCCCTCGGCGACCGCGACTATGCTGAACCCCCTTCCCTTGCGCACCCGTTTGCGTATCGCGTCCGCGATGCTCTGCACGTCATAGGGAATTTCCGGAATCAGAATCACGTCGGCCCCACCGGCGATGCCGGCACCCAGCGCCAGCCAGCCGGTGCGGTGCCCCATGATTTCCACCACGATAATGCGGTGGTGGCTGTGAGCGGTACTGTGCAGCCGGTCGATGGCATCGGTGGCGATGCCCATGGCGGTATCGAAGCCGAAGGTGACATCGGTCATCGCGACATCGTTATCGATGGTCTTGGGCAGGGTGATGATGTTCAGGCCGCGTTGGGCCAGCCGCAGTGCATTCTTCTGGGTACCGCCCCCGCCCAGGCACACCAGCGCATCGAGCTTATTGGCGCGGTAGTTCTCGACAATGACGTCGGTCATATCGTGCACCTCGCCATCCACCACCATCTTGTGCGGCTTGTCACGGCTGGTGCCCAGGATGGTGCCGCCCACGGTGAGGATACCCGACAACGCCACGCCCGACAGTCGCACCGTGCGGTTTTCGGCCAGACCGCGAAAGCCGTCCCGAAACCCGATGACCTGCATCTTGTAACTACCCTCGGCGGCCTTGCCCACACCGCGAATGGCTGCGTTCAGCCCCGGGCTGTCGCCGCCGGCGGTGAGAATACCGATGTGTTTTGTCATCTTGTTGCTTCCCGAATTCCGGCAGCGCCAGGCATCTGTCTGCATGCCGATTCGCCCTGCCAACCGCGCGGCGGACAGCGCTGCATGGTGCCGGCGAACATACCACGAATTGACCACTGCGACACCCGCGACCCGGGGTGTACACTCGAGGTATGCGCAGCATGCCGTTTGCCAACGCAACGGCGCGCAAGGCGTGGATGACTGACATGGAACCGGCCCGGCCAGACAGCGAATCGCAACACACGGCAGAGGCGCTGCTTGAGCTCACGCAGCAGCTGTTGCGTGAGGTCCACCCGCAGTGGCGTTCGGATCGGGGCCTCGCGCTGGACAGCAGCTTCGAAAAGGACATTGGCCTGGACAGCCTGGCACGCGTCGAACTGATTGCCCGCGTGGAAAAACACTTCCGGCTGGCGCTGCCGGAACGCACCTTCGCCGAGGTCGAAACGCCGCGCGACTTGCTGCGCGCCCTGCGCCGCGCACAGGCGCCGGTGCCCTCCGTGTCCGCTACAGCAGCCGTCGCGGCGCCAACCCGTGTCCCCAGCAGCACTCCGGATGCGGCGCAGACTCTCGTCGAGGTGCTGGACTGGCATGTCGCTCAACATCCCGACCGGCCCCATATCCAGCTGTACGAAGACCAGCGCGACGGCGATGTTATCAGCTACCGGCAGCTGCACAGCCGCGCTCTGGCGGTGGCCGCCGGCCTGCAGCAGCGCGGCCTGCAGGCCGGCGAGCCGGTGTCCATCATGCTGCCCAGCGGCCCGGCTTATTTCTACAGCTTCTTCGGTATCCTGATGGCGGGCGGCATCCCGGTGCCGATCTATCCGCCGGCGCGACCGGCGCAGCTCGAGGACCACATGCGCCGCCACGTGCGCATCCTCAACAACTGCCGTGCGCACACCCTGATCACGGTCAGCGAAGCGCAGCGGGTGGCGCGGCTGCTGCGCTCGCAGGTGCCCAGCCTGCGCTATATCGTCTCCGCCGAGGAACTGGGCACAACCACCGGCCGCGCGGTATTACCGACGCCGGCCGCCGGCGATACCGCTTTTATCCAGTACACCTCCGGCAGCACCGGAAGCCCCAAAGGCGTAGTGCTCAGCCACGCCAACCTGCTCGCCAATATCCGCGCCATGGGTCAGGCGGTCGAGGCCGGCGCGCAGGACGTGTTTGTCAGCTGGCTGCCGCTGTACCACGACATGGGACTGATCGGCGCCTGGCTGGGCAGCCTGTATTACGCCGCCCTGCTGGTGGTGATGTCACCCCTGAGTTTTCTGGCCCGCCCCGAGCGCTGGCTGTGGGCCATCCACCGCTATCGCGGCAGCCTGTCGGCAGCGCCCAATTTCGGCTACGAGTACTGTCTGCGGCGGCTGCAGGACGAGGACCTGCAGGGCCTGGATCTGGGCAGCTGGCGCGCGGCCTTCAACGGCGCCGAAGCGGTCAGCCCCGATACCGTGGAAGCCTTTGGCGCGCGCTTTGCCGCCCACGGTTTCCGTGCCGAGGCCATGATGCCGGTATACGGCCTGGCCGAATCCTCTGTAGGCCTGGCGTTCCCGCCGCTGGGACGCGGCCCGCTCATCGACAGCGTGGAACGCGACACCTTCATGCGCTCCGGGCGCGCCGAACCGGCTGCGGCCGACAATGGCAACGCGTTGCGCTTTGTCTCCAGCGGTGCTCCGCTGGCCGGGCACGAGCTGCGGGTGGTAGACACGGCTGGCCACGAACTGCCGGAACGCCAGGAAGGCCGGCTGGAATTCCGTGGTCCCTCCTCCACCAGCGGTTATTACCGTGACGCCGCGAAGACCCGGCAACTGTTTCAGGATGGCTGGCTGGATAGCGGCGATCTGGCCTATATGGCCAACGGCGAGCTTTACATCACCGGGCGTATCAAGGACATCATCATCCGTGCCGGACGCAACATCTACCCCCATGAACTGGAAGCGGCGGTGGGCAATATCGCCGGGGTTCGCAACGGCCGGGTGGCCGTGTTCGGCAGCACCGACCCCAGAACCGGCACCGAACGGCTGATCGTGCTGGCCGAGACACGCAGCGAAGACGCTGCGCAACGCGAACGGTTGCGCGCCGAAATCAACACCCTGGCCGGCGACCTGGTCGGCGCGCCGCCCGATGAAGTGGTGCTGGCGCCGCCGGGCACGGTGCTCAAGACCTCCAGCGGCAAGATCCGCCGCGCCGCCAGCCGCGAACGGTTCGAACAGGGTGACATCGGTAAACGGCCGCGCAGCGTGCCCTGGCAGGTCGCGCGCGTCGCACTGGCCGGTGCCCTGCCACAGCTGCGGCGCTCGCTGCGCTATACCGCAGCACTGCTGTACGCCGGCTATTGCTGGTCACTGTATGCGCTGCTGTCACCGTTGGTGTGGTTCGGCGTCACGCTGCTGCCCGGTATTACGCAGCGCTGGGCGCTCATGCGCGCCTGCGTGCGGGCGTTGGAAAAGGCGACCGCGACGCCGGTCAGGGTCAGTGGGCTGCAGCACATTCCAGCCCCGGGCCAGCCCTGCGTGCTGGTGGCGAACCACGCCAGCTACCTGGACGCTTACACCCTGGTGTCGCGACTGCCCGGGCACTTCCGCTTCATTGCCAAGGCGGAGCTGGCGGACAAGTTCCTCATTCGGCTGCCGCTGCAGCGCATTCACACCGAGTTTGTGGAGCGCTTCGAAACCAGCAAGGGGGTGCGCGATACGCAGCATTTCGCGGACGTGCTCAGGGCGGGACACCGGCTGCTGTTTTTCCCCGAAGGCACGTTCACCCGGGTGCCCGGTCTGCGGCCGTTTTACCTCGGCGCCTTTACGGTAGCTGCCCAGGCCGCAGCGCCGGTGATCCCGGTGGCCATCCGCGGCACCCGCTCGATACTGCGCTCCGGTTCCTGGTTTCCGCACCGCGGTTCCATCAGCATCGAAGTCGGCGCGCCCCTCGACCCGCGCGAACTTGCCGCGCAAGCCGGGGCGGACCACTGGCGTGTTGCCATTGCGTTGCGCGACCGTTGCCGCGCGTTCGTCCTGCGCCACTGCGGTGAACCGGATCTGGCCGGCGGGCCGACAGAGCCGTCCGCACCCGTACCCGCGGAGCACAAAGCCACAGAGGAAGACCCCAGGGAAAACCCGGCCGACAACTGATCCAGCAACGGATAGGCAGCACCAATTCGACGCGTTGCAGCGATCCAAAACGGTGCGCCGGTGCGAGTTGGTACCGACCGTGGCGCCCGTTTAGGTCTCATATCAGAGAGTTGCAGCCACTCCCAAGCTGGCCTGTTTGCTGCATGGTACAGTAAACCCGGTTTCAGCTGTGAGGTTTGACATGTCGCAACAACCACCGTCACGGGAAGAGCTCGCCCGGCTGGAAGCACTGGCCGCAAGTCTTGCCTGCGACCCGTCGGAGACCACAGCCGACCTGCGCCGGGTACTGTGCGATGCCATCGAATGGTACCGTAGCTGCCTGTCGCGCCACGAACGCCTTCTGTCACCCTAGCCCGCCACTGCGTCTAAAGCCTCCGAACAACCGGGTTCGGTGCGGCGCGCCTGTGCACCGCGACATGACCCCGCTACGCCCGGCGTCCTCCGGCTGCGCTACCCCCAACCGGGACCGGATCTGCGAGTGGTCCCTGCGCACGGAAGGCGGTACGATAGCCGTTTCACCACAGTTTCGTTGAGTGATTCGCGCAAGGATCGGCAGCATCGATTCGCGGTGCGCCAACCGAGGAGGTCGAAATGGCAGATGACGTCAGCAAGTTCAAGGAGTTGCTTACC
>CBDTYI010000261.1:0-4477 GCA_965364565.1 uncultured Gammaproteobacteria bacterium
TCCCGGCGAGGCAAGCCTTGCGGCTAAGCCCTTCCTAGCCCGCTGAATGGGTCAATATCAGTGGCGGGGTACACTAGTTTCTGGCCCTGGTTGCCAAAGCCTCACTGCTATCGTAATGCTCCAGCGTGCGGATGTAACTGGCGCGTTCGAAGGCGTCGGGATCCGCGCTACGCCGCTGGCTCATCAGGCCCTTCAGCTGGCGGACCGAACTGTAGTCCTGGTGCTGCATCCACTGCTGCAGTCCATCCACCAGCGTCGCCAGGTGCTCGACGCCGTGGCGCAGCAGTGCCGAGGTGGTCATCACGGCATCCGCGCCGGCCAGCAGGTACTTGACGACTTCGGTGGCGCTGTCCACGCCGTGGGAGGCGGCCAGCGATGGCTTGATACGGTCGTGCAGCAGCGAGATCCACAGCAGCGGCAGGCGAATTTCCGCTGGCGTGCTGAGGCTGATGCGCGGCACCACCTGCAGGTGTTCCAGGTCGAAGTCGGGGCGGTACAAGCGGTTGAACAGCACCAGCGCATCGGCCCCCGCAGCAGCGAACTGCTGCGCCATGTCGCCCACCGAGCTGAAATAGGGGCTCAGTTTCAGCGCCAGCGGAATGGATACCGCACCCCGCACCGCCCTGACGACATCCAGGTACAGCTCTTCGACCGCTCGGCCGGACAGGCTGATTTCGGTGGGGATGTAGTAGATGTTAAGTTCCAGCCCGCTGGCGCCGGCCTGCTGCATCATTCTGGCGATGTCAATCCAGCCCTGGTTCGTGACCCCGTTGATACTGGCAATCACCGGAATGTCGCAGCGTTCCGAAGCCCGGCGCAGCGTTTCCAGGTACTGGTCCGGATCCAGTGGATAGTCATCGTAGTCCGGGAAATAGCTCAGCGACTCGGCGAAACCGTCTTCACCCGAACCCATGATACGCGTCATGGTGTCGGTCTGTTGCTGCAGCTGTTCCTCGAACAGCGACAGCATGACAACTGCGGCGGCGCCGGCGTCTTCCAGGCGGAGAATGCCCTCCAGCGTCCCTGAGAGGGGCGAGGGTGACGCGACAACAGGGTGCTTCAGGTCGAGCCCCATGTAGGTGGTGCCCAGATCTATGTTCATCTCTGCCCTCGATTATCAGGCGCGGCGGCAAAACAGGCGCAACGCGCGGAAAAGTGTATTAGCCGGTTGCAGATGCACCCGGTGGGGGTTACACGGACGCATCACGCTAGCCAAGGCGCACTCGAAAGACATTGATCCAGATCAGTGAAGTGTGGCGGTCTGAGGAAACCTATGTGGTGATTCAACGGCACAAGCCACGCGGGGGCCGGATCCGGGTAGGGTACCGCGAAGCGTGCAGACATCCGCTGCATCGGTGTGGCAACATAGCGCGCCAGTAGATTTGATCGAGTGAATCCCCGTGCGACTGTGTGACCCGCCCTGGAAACGACCGCGACCGTGCTGCCGACTGTTCCATGCCGGTCGGAGCGCATGCTGATGGCCACCTCGCCCGACTTCGAGCCCGCATCAATGGAATACCGCCTGCGCCTGGAAAAGGTGTTGTCGAGCGCGGCCATGCGTTTTGTCGCACAGATGGATCTTGACCAGGCGATCGACGCCGCTCTCGCGGACTCGGGCAGCCTGGTGGGCGCCGACCGGGCCTACCTGTTCGAGTTTGGCGACGACGGCGCCGTCATGAGTAACACCCACGAGTGGTGTGCGCCGGGGGTGTCGGCGCAGATCGGCAATCTGCAGAATCTCTCCTCGGTCAGCTTTCCCTGGATCGTGCGGAAGCTGCGGGCAGGCGAGTCTTTCCAGATCGAGAATGTGGCCGCATTGCCTGATGAAGCGTCCGCGGAGCGGGAAATCCTGGCGGCACAGGATATTCATTCCTGCCTGATCATGCCGATTCAGGCGGCCGCGGGGCTGAGCGGCTTCGTCGGCTTCGACAATGTACGGGCCCCTGAGACCTGGCGTAACGAGCACATGGAGCTGTTGCGCCTGATGGGCCAGCTGATGGGGAATGCGCTGGAGCGGGCGGCCGCTTACCGGGACCTGGCGCAGGCCGAGCAGGCGCTGCGCGCCGGTGAGGAACGCTATCGGCGTCTGGTCGAGGGTGCGCCGGTTATCGTCTATCAGTACGCGACCCGTAAAGGTGCCAGCTACTGGTCGCCACAGGTGCAGGACTTGCTGGGACTTTGCCCCTCCGAGGTGGCCGACAAACCCTATCTCTGGCACGACGCGATACACCCGGAGGACCTGCCGCAGGTCGACAGGGCGATTGCCGAATTCGAGGCAGGAAAGCCGATCAAGCTGGAGTATCGGATCCGCGATGTGAACGGCGACTGGCACTGGTTCAGCGACCGGTCCGTGGGGCGGCGCGACCAGCACGGCGAGGTCGTGATAGAGGGTGTCGCCGCCGACATTACCGACCGCAAACGTACCGAACAGGCGTTGCGGGACAGCGAAGAGAAATACCGCCTGCTGGTCGAGAACCAGACCGATATGGTGGTCGAGGTGGACATGGAAGGCCATTTCCGATTCGTGAGCCCCTCCTATTGCCAGACCTTCGGCAAGACCGAACAGGAACTGCTCGGCAAGACCTTTATGCCGCTGGTGCACGAAGAGGACCGGGAAGCCACGGCGCAGGCCATGCAGGCGCTGTACAGCGCGCCCCATGAATGTTACGTGGAGCAGCGGGCGCTCACGGCAGACGGGTGGCGCTGGCTCGCCTGGGCGGACAAGGCGGTGCTCGACGAGAACGGCACGCCGATTGCCGTTGTCGGCGTAGGCCGCGACATCTCGGAGCGCAAGGCGGTCGAGCAAACGCTGGCCGAGGAGCGGGAAAAGGCGCTGGTTACCCTGCGTTCGATCGGCGATGCGGTGATCACCACCGACGCGAGCGGCAGGGTAGAGGTCCTCAATCCGGCGGCCGAGAGACTCACGGGTTGGCGTCAGGACGCTGCCAGAGGGATTTCTCTGGGTGAGATCTTTCATGTCGTCGATGAGCACGGAGAGCCCATCGATGACCCGCTGTCGCGCACCCGGGATGAAGGCGATATCGTGCAGCTCGCAAACCACACCCTGCTGACCGCCCGCAACGGAGCAGAATTCTACATCGAAGCCTGTGCCGCACCCATCCGCGATCACGTAAACCGGGTGCTGGGTGTGGTGCTGGTATTCAAGGATGTGAGCGAACAGCGCCGTCTCAGCGAGAGTTTGCAGCATCAGGCGACGCACGACAGTCTGACCGGGCTGGTCAACCGCAAGGAATTCGAAGATCGTCTCGACCACGCGATCGCGGCTTTCCACAGCCATGGTACGCCTTACGCGCTTTGTTACCTGGACCTGGATCAGTTCAAGGTCGTCAACGATACCGCGGGGCATTCCGCGGGTGACGAGATGCTGAAGCAGATTGCCGCGCTGCTGCATGCGCGCGTCCGCGCACGCGACACCCTGGCCCGCGTCGGCGGCGATGAGTTCAGCCTGCTGCTGGAAAACTGCCCGCTCGGCAATGCGCTGGAGATTGCCGAAAACCTGGTTGCCAGCATTGGCGATTTCCGCTTCAGCTGGGGCGAGCGGTGCTTCGCCATCGGTGTGAGCATCGGTGTCGTCCCCGTGACCGTGGCCATCACCGACCGGGCACAACTGATGACTCAGGCGGACGTGGCCTGTTTTACCGCCAAGGATCTGGGGCGCAACCGGGTGCACGTTTACCAGGCGGATGACCGGGAGCTGTCAAGTCGTCACCACGATATCCTGCGTGCCGCCGAACTGCGCGAAGCGCTCGAAGAGAACCGGTTCCGGCTGTACGCCCAGCCGATTTGCAGCACCGGGGATCCGCATGGACAGATTATCCACTACGAAGTGCTGGTGCGTATGCTCGATCAGGAGGGCGAACTGCTGCCACCGGGCAGCTTCATCCCGGCAGCCGAGCGCTTCGGCCTGATGGGAAACCTGGATCGCTGGATCATCTCCGAGGCGCTGCGACACTACAGCGACCTCGGCATGGAGGCGGACGGCCCCGGCATCGCCATCAATCTGTCCGGCGATTCACTCGGCAGTGACGGACTGGCCGACTTCGTGCGCGAGTCGCTGGCTGCAAACGCAGTGCCGGCGCAGCAGGTGTGCTTCGAGATCACCGAAACGACAGCGATCAATCGGCTGGCCATGGCGCAGCGGTTGATTGCCAGCCTGCGCAAGCTGGGCTGCCGCTTCGCGCTGGACGATTTCGGCAGCGGCCTGTCCTCGTTCGCCTATTTAAAGCACCTGCCCGTCGACTACCTGAAGATCGACGGCAGCTTCGTGCGCGACATGCACCACGACGAGGTTGACCGGGCCATGGTCAGGGCAATCAACGAGATCGGGCACACCATGGGAATCAGGACCGTCGCGGAATGGGTGGAAACCGAAGCAGCCCTTGCGGCCCTGCGCGAGATCGGTGTCGACTTCGCCCAGGGTTACCTGCTCGGGCGCCCCCGCCCGGTACTGGAACTC
>CBDTYI010000262.1:0-4473 GCA_965364565.1 uncultured Gammaproteobacteria bacterium
GCACCTGCATCAGCCGCATCTGCGGCGCCATGCTGGTGCAGTTTTCGCGTGCGGCACCGCCAGTGTGCAACCGGTATTGTCCATGCACGCATGCGCAAATTACGGGTTGCTTCCAATTCAACAGGTTGCGCAACCCTGACATGGCGACACGAGCTGGCACGTATGTTGATTGAACATAAATGAGCGGATCAAGAAGGCACGTCTCATGCACAGCAGTTACAACTATTCCGGTTTTGTCGATCTCTACACCAGTCTTTGCCGCCAGGCGACCGCGAAGCCCCGCACAGCCAGTGCAAAACCAGGCGGACCGAGCGTGACAGCGGAACCGCATGACAGGCCTGCGCAACCCGCGGGCGCAGCCTACCGACAACGCCTGAGGCTCGTTCCGCGCTGATGCCGAACATCTCAGGAGTCCCCCGCCGACCCGTCATCCTGGTCATTCTCGACGGTTTCGGCGTCAACCCGAGCAAACGGAACAACGCCGTCGCCGAGGCAGGGACGCCCAACCTCGACGCCTACTTCGCCCGCTACCCCCACACCACGCTGCAGGCGTCCGGCGCTGCGGTCGGGTTGCCCGACGGACAGATGGGCAACTCCGAGGTCGGGCACCTGACGCTGGGCGCCGGTGACGTCATTCGCCAGGATATCGTGTCCATCAACGAGGCGATTGCGTCGGGCGACTTCTTTGCCAACAGCGCGCTGTGCGAGGCGGCCGACTACGCCGCCGGCACGGGACGCCCGCTGCATCTGATCGGTCTGGTTTCGGACGGTGGGGTGCACAGCCACCTCGAGCACCTCTACGCGCTGTTGCGGCTGTGCCGCCGACGCGGTGCGCGGCCGCTGCTGCACATGATCACCGACGGGCGTGATACCCCGCCCTACTCTGCCCTGGACTACCTGCCCGAGGTCGAGCGCAGGGTCCACGCCGCAGGCGGCGCCATCGCCAGCGTCATGGGTCGCTACTTCGCCATGGACCGGGACAAGCGCTGGGAACGCACCGAACTGGCCTGGCGGGCGCTGGTTCTGGGCAAGGGACAGCACGCGCAGTGCGCCGAAACCGCCATCCGCAGCGCCTACACCGCCGGCGACAGCGATGAGTTCATCCGTCCCATCCTGCTGCCACCCGCGGTCAGGCTGCAGCAGGATGATCCGCTGGTGTGTTTCAATTTCCGCAAGGACCGACCGCGTCAGCTGGTCGCCGCGCTGGGTGCGCCGGACTTTACGGGCTTCGACCGCGGCGACGCCGCGCTGGCGCGGATCACCTGCATGATGCCCTACGATCGCAGCCTCGAGCTGCCGTTCGCCTTCGCCCCGGAACAGCCCGCCGCCACCCTCGGGCAGGTGGTGAGCACCCTGGGCCTGGCGCAGTTCCACTGCGCGGAAACCGAAAAATACGCCCACGTCACCTATTTCTTCAACGGCGGCCGCAACGTTCCCTACTCAGGGGAGACCCAGCTGCTGATTCCGTCGCCGAAGGTGGCCACCTACGACCTCAACCCGGCCATGAGCGCGCGCGAAGTGGCCGACGCGGTGATCGCCGCCATCAGCCAGGGGCGCCACGCCCTGATGGTGGTCAACTTCGCCAACGGTGACATGGTCGGCCACACCGCCATACCCGACGCAGTGATACAGGCGGTCGAGACCCTGGACCGGGAAGTGGGCCGGCTGCTGGACGCGGCGTCCAACGCCGGCTACTCAGTGGTACTCACCGCCGATCACGGCAACTGCGAGGAATTCGTCGACCCGTTCACCGGCGAACCGCACACCCAGCACACCACCTACCCGGTGCCCTGCCTGGTGATGGACCAGGATAACTGGCAGCTGTCGTGTGGTGGCGGCCTGGCCAATGTGGCGCCCACCGTGCTGCACCTGATGGGCATCGCAGCGCCGAGCGCCATGCCGGCGGCGTCGCTGCTGCTGAAACGCCTGCCGGCGGCGCGGCACGACAGCCGGCCCCGGCCGCAGCGCCTGCGCGGCGTTGCCTAGTAGGCGCCGCTGGACAGTGACAAAGGGTACTGCGCGTTGCTATGCTGAGCACTCGAGTTACCGGCAAACCACGCGACAGGGGTGTGATTATGGGTGGCTGGGGTTGTCCCCACGAGGCTGACGGCCGTTGTCAGCGGGTCCAGAACCGGCCCTGCGATCCGGGCATGAAGGGCTGCATACTGGCGGGCCGTTTCGTGTTCAGCAATGCCGCAAAGAACACCACGCGGGCGTTGCGCAAGACCCGCACCGGGCAAGCCGATCCGGCGCGCAAGCCGCGCGACAAGTCCTGAACCGCACAGCCGGCCGTCGAGGCTTAACCCCGGCGCTCAGTCACCGCTGCCCGCGGCAGCCGGGTCATAGAGAATCACGTGCTCCTGTTCGTTCGGGTCGTTGCGCACCACGATGGCCTGCGCCGCCTGCGTAGCGCTGAGATTGACCGGCTGGTGCGGCACATCGGGCGGAATGAACAGGAAGTCGCCGGCCCCGGTAATCACCGATTGCTTCAGTCCCGGTCCGTAACGCGTCTCGACCCGTCCCTTGAGCACGTAGACCGCGCTCTCGAACCCTTTGTGGAAGTGCGGCTCGGCTGCGGCACCGGGCGGAATGATCACCAGGTTCATGGAAAGCCCCCTGGCGCCCACGGTGTCGGCGGATATACCGACAAAGTTGGGCAGCTTCTGGCGGGTAAGGATTTCCGGCGCGGTTCTGATGACCCTGACCTGCTGACCGCTGGCGGCCGGCGCAGCGGCATCTCCTGCGACGCACAGCGGCCCGGCACAGCAGCACGCAACGGTAACTGCGGCGATGGTGTATCTCATGGCTGGTACTCCTTGTTCTCGTGTGCAGATGTTCTGATGCGCGAAATTGCCGCGGCCCTGCCGCCCGCGCTCACTAGATCCTGTCCATAAGCCTAAGGGACTTCTGATTAATTCGCTTCTCGTCATCCCGGCGCATGCCGGGATCCAGTGAATGCAACGCTATGGATTCCGGCATACGCCGGAATGACGGATTAATCAGAGATTCCCTAAGGCTATATTTTATCGGATTTTTCTCCGGTCGACGCCGGACCGGGCGGCACTCTGCCGAAGCCGGTGTCGGCGCGCCCGGACGGCCCGCACGCGGCCCTCTCAAGTTCCATCTGGACAGATCGATAATCGTGGCTAATATTGCCCGAAACGCCGCGCTGCGGCGTGACCGGAACCGAGCGTGAGGCCAACAGCGTGCAGGTGAATTAATCATGTCGACATCATCGAAACGAAAGAAGAACCTCTGGTACGGCTACCTGGAAGCAGGGGCCAACAGCAGCCCGGTGATCCGCGATGACGGGTTGAACACAGGCAACCCGAAAACCGTTTATCTGTTCAATCTTGCCCGCGGGCGCATCCTGGAATACTCGCGCGAGATCGTGGAACCGAAGCTGCGCGAGCTGAATGGCAAGGAGTCCAAAGCCATCGCCAAGCTGGAGGCCGGCTTCGTTGAAGCGCGGCGCGACTTCAAGGACCGCAGCGCCCGGATTCTGAATATCCCCGAGCGCAGCAGCCCCGCGCGTAAGCCGGTGCGGCAGGACGAGGAGGAACCGAACTTCGGCGACTTCGCCGATGACGAGAACAGCGACGAATCCTGGCTCGACGCCCAGGCGGAGTAGCCAGCCCGGGCAACCGTTCCTGATGGCCCGGCACCCGATCTGAGCGGGGTAACATCCTCCGGCCCTCAAGCCGGCGTTTCACTGCCTCCCTGCTGATAGATATGCACGTCCCGCTGCGGGAACGGAATGGAAATCCCCTCGCTATCGAAGCGCTGCTTGACGGCACGAGTGACATCCCAGTACACGGTCCAGTAATCCTCCGGCTTGGCCCAGGGCCGGCAGATGAAGTTGACCGATGAGTCGCCCAGCTCGTGCAGCCGTATCACCGGTTCTGGATCGCGCAACACCAGTGCATGGCTGGCGATAATGTCTTCCAGAACCCGCTGGGCCGCATCGATATCGTCCTGGTAACCGATGCCGAACACCATGTCCACACGCCGCTTGTCGGTGCCGGTAATGTTGGTGATCACATCACCCCATACCGAATTGTTGGGCACTATCACCAGCTTGTTGTCGAACGTCTTGATATAGGTCGACAACAGATTCATGGACTCGACCTTGCCCTGGGTGCCAGCGACATCCACCGCGTCACCGACGTCGAAGGGTCGGTACAGCAGCATGAGAATACCGCTGGCGAAATTGCTGAGCGAGTTCTGCAGGGCGAAAGCGATGACAAAGCCGGCGGCACCGATGACAGCGAGCACCGGACCGACATTGATTTCCAGCGCTGCCAGACCCACGAACAAACCGATGAACAGCACCGTGCGGCGGATGGCGGTGACCAGAAACTCGCGTAACAGCGCGGACAACTGCCGGGCGCGCGCCAGGCCTTTTTGCGCCGCCTTGGCCGCCACGACCGACAGGAAATAGAACGCGATTAGAATGATCACGAACTGGGCGAG
>CBDTYI010000263.1:0-4455 GCA_965364565.1 uncultured Gammaproteobacteria bacterium
CAACTCGCCACGGCGCCTGCGCTGCACACCACCCCGCGCTCAACCCGCCTCCACGCCCTGCCGTTATGCCGTAAAGCGGCCCTCGATGCGCCTACGGATCAGTCGAAAACCAAAACCGGACAGGATGGCCATGAGCGGCTTCCGCGACAGTCTTCAGTTCAAGATACCCGCCGTATTCGTACTCGCCTTCGTTCTGGTACTGGCCGCCATCTTCGGCGTGCTTTCGACGGTCGGCAAGACCCTGCTGGAACGCCAGGCCCACGAGCAGGTTCGGCTGGCCGGACAGAACATCGTCTCGGAACTCGGCCGCCAGGTCGCGCTGGCAGAATCACTCGCCACCGCACTCGCCAACCTCGGCGAACGGCTGCCGCAGGATGCGCAACTCACCCGGACGCTGGCCGAGCATGTACTGGACCGCGAAGGCAGTGAGGCCTTTATCGCCGGTGGTGGCCTGTGGCCCGCGCCGTTTGCCTTCGACCCGGCCGTGGAACGACGCAGCTTCTTCTGGGGTCGTGACAGTAGCGGGGCGCTGCGTTACTACGACGATTACAACGCCCCGGATGGACCCGGCTATCATCACGAGGAATGGTACGCCCCGGCCACCCACCTCGCCGACGGCGAGGCATTCTGGTCGAAATCTTATATGGACCCATACTCCTACCAGCCCATGGTCACCGTCACGGTACCGATGTACCGCGAAGGTCGCTTCTACGGCGTGTCGACGGTTGATCTCAAGCTGGAAGGACTGCATGCGTTTCTGGAGCAGGCGTCGCGTTCCTACGCAGGTTACGCCTTCGCCGTCGACCGCAACGGCAAGTTTCTCTCTTTTCCGCAGGAAAGTCTGACCAAGCTGTACGGCGTCGACGACCAGGGCCGGCGCACCGAAGAGTTTGTCGATGTGCGCGCGCTGTCGCAACGCCAGGCGAGTTTTGCCCCCCTGGCCGACGCCATACAGCACAGTATCGAGGCGCTCATCGACAGGGCCAGCGGACTCAGTGGCTACGATCCCGATATGGCCAGGGCGCTCAGCGCCGAGAGTTACCAGATCGGTGCCGGCGAAGCACGGCTGATTGCCGCCGCGCTGGCCGCCACCGGCGCTGGCGCTGGCGCCGGCTTCGAAACCCCGCCTGAGCAGCTGTTCCTTGGCGACGATCTGATCCTCGGTGAAGCGGCGCTCGCCGCGGTGTTCGAAATGCCCGGCACATTCTGGAAGATTGTCACGGTAATGCCCTACAGTCGCGCCGTCGCGGCCTCAGATGCCATCTATCGCAGCCTGCTGCTGCATACGCTCTTAGCCCTGGCGGTGGCACTGTTGGTGGTAATGCTGCTGGTGCGGCATATATTGGTGCGACCTATCCGCACCATGGCCCGCCAGCTGCAGCTGCTCACTGCAGCCGGAGAGCGCGAACACCGGCAGCTGCGCATTTCCGACCGCGGCGAACTCGGTGACCTTGCCATGTGGTTCAACCGCCGCACCCAGCGCCTGCTGGAAGTTCAGGCGGATCTGCACGAGGCCCACAAAGTGCTGGAGCAGCGCGTCGCCCAGCGCACCGAGGAACTGCGTCAGGAGATAGACAAGCGCAAACAGGAGCAGGCGGTGAAGGACGCTCATACCGCCCGCGTCGAGCAACAGCACGCTGCCATTGTGCGGCTGTCCCTGCACGAGTCCGTGTCGCAGGGCGACGTCGCGGCAGCCGCCCGGCTCATCACCGAGGTCGCCGCCGGCGTTGTCGGCGTGGAACGCGCCGGCCTGTGGCTGATCGACCCGCACAACCAGTATCTCGATGCGGTGGACGTCTACAACAGCGTCACGGAAAGCCACGAACGGGGCCTGAAACTGCCGGTAGCGGCTCACCCCGCCTATCTGAAAGCCCTGAACAAGGACCGCTCGATAGCCGTGTCCGACGTCAGCAGTGATCCGCGCACCCGCGAACTGCAAGACTACGCCACACCACTCGGCGTGGTGTCTCTGCTCAACAGCCCGATCCGCATCGGCGGCCGTTTCCAGGGCGTGGTGTGCCTGGAACACACCGGTGACAAACGCGTATGGCAGGACGACGAAATCCGCTTCTCCGGCGAAATCGCCGACCAGTTCATGCAGGTGCTCAACAACGCCGAACGACTGCACTCGGAAGAAAAAATACGTCAGCTGGCTTTCTTCGACCCGCTTACCGAGCTGGCGAACCGGCGCCTGCTGCACGAGGAGATTCACCGCGAGCTGGCGGTGGCGCGCCGCCACGGGCTGTTTGGCAGTCTAATCTACCTGGATCTCGATAACTTCAAGACCCTCAACGATTCGCTGGGACACCACGTGGGAGACGAACTTCTGGTGCAGGTAGCGCAACGGCTGAAGGAAACCCTGCGCGAGCAGGACACCGCGGCACGCCTGGGCGGCGATGAGTTTGTGGTTCTGCTGCGCGGCGAACACTCCGAGCGGCGCCACGCCATGGAACAGGCGCTCAGTGTGGCGCGTAAGATTCAGCGCGCCAGCACTCTGCCCTACCAGCTGCACGGCTACGAGCACGTGATCACCGCCAGCATGGGCGTCACGCTGTACCCGGAAGGCGGTCACAGTGCAGCCGATCTGCTCAAACAGGCCGACACCGCGATGTACCGCGCCAAGGCGGACGGCAAAAACACGGTCTGTTTTTACAGCCCCGAGATGCAGAGCGCCGCCGACAACCGTCTGCGACTGGAGAAACAGGTGCGCAATGCGATTGCGCAGCAGCAATTCGAAATGCACTTCCAGCCGCAGGTAGACCAGCTGGGCGAGCCGGTCAGCCTGGAGGCGCTGGTACGATGGCGCCACCCCGAACGCGGCACGGTCATGCCGGGCGAGTTCATCCCGGTAGCGGAGGAAACCGGCCTGATCCTGGAACTCGGAAGCTGGATACTGCGCGAGGTGTGCACCTTCAGCAGAGACGCCCACACCGGCTATGTCGCGGTCAACATCAGCCCGGTACAGTTCCGTCAGCCGGACTTTGTCAGCCACTTCGAACGTGTGCTCGCTGAAACCGGCGCTGACCCCCACGGTTTGATGATCGAAATCACCGAGGGTATCGTGATTGAGAACATCGATGACACGATCCGCAAGATGCAACAACTCAAGACCATGGGCGTGCGCATCGCCATCGATGACTTCGGTACCGGTTACTCCTCACTGGCTTACCTGCGCCAGCTGCCGCTCGACCAGCTCAAGATCAACGACAAGTTCGTCAGAGATATCAATACCGACCCGAGCGGCACCATCATTGTCGAAACGATTATCTCCATGGCCCGCCACCTGGGCCTGGATGTAGTTGCCGAGGGCGTTGAGACCGCCGCACAGGCCCGCTTCCTGCACCAGCGCGGCTGCCACCGGCTGCAGGGCTACTACTTCAGCGCAGCCCTGGCCAGAGAGGACGCGCTGCGTGTGCTCGGCGACACCGCAGGCAACTCGCGGCGCGCGCCTGCCTGAGGTCGCCCGCCGGCCTATATCCCCCAATACAGGGACGAGCGCCGAAAAAGCGCTTGTCATGCGCCGCCCCGACAGATATTCTTGTTGCCATCAGACGTGAGGGTGGTAATACAAACCGTGTTACCGGCCCCGGTCTGAGTAACAGATTAGTTGCAAGTCCTTTAGGTCTACTCAGAAGCTCCACTCCGGTATCTCCTGTAATTTACCTTTATTGAGATCTGCAATTGATTAAGCGTTTATTTTCATTTCAAAGGTAATTCAAATGACGACAGGTACCGTTAAGTGGTTCAACGAATCCAAGGGTTTTGGTTTCATCTCTCCCTCTGATGGCAGCGCCGACGTGTTCGTACACTTCTCCGCCATTCAGGGTGGTGGTTTCAAGACTCTGGTGGAAGGACAGTCGGTGAGCTTCGACGTGGAAAAAGGCCCCAAGGGTCTGCAGGCCGCCAACGTCACGGCCGCCAACTAAGCGGCCGCCGGGCCACATTCGGCCAAAGAACCCCGCCTCACAGCGGGGTTCTTTTTTTGGCGCAGCGGTTCAGCCGCCTGCGGCCAGGAGGATATACCCATGAAAAAGATGTTTATCGGTAACCTGCCCCCGGATGCCAGCGAAGATTCCGTGCGCGAGATGTTCGCCGCCTACGGCACGGTGCGATCCATCAACGTGGCGTCCGATATCTTTACCGGCAAGTGCAAAGGCTTTGGCTTCGTCGAAATGGAAGGTCACGAGGCGCGCGCGGCACAGGCCGCGCTGGACGGCAACATGGTGGGCGGCGGCGAACGCTCTCTGCGCGTGCGTTTCGACGACCCGCGTGCGGCGCGCGGACGCAGGCGCCGTTAAGCCCCCTTCCCGAGCGCGGTCGGCCGCGGGGCATCACTCCCCGCAGCGGCCTCTGGCGATACCCCGCACGGGCTTTCCGAACATCCGCAAGACCATTAACCACAAAGGAACACGAAGGCGCGCCAAGCGGGAACCGAGCTAAGGAACCTCTGATTAA
>CBDTYI010000264.1:0-4408 GCA_965364565.1 uncultured Gammaproteobacteria bacterium
GATCGGGAGCGCTTCATCGCCAGCATGCTCCACGGTCTGGGGCGGGCGGCGGCGCTGGACTTCGTGGCGGAGCACCCGCGCACCGGATGGATGCCGCGAGTTGGGCGTTGACCAACAACTGGGCCGGCAAAGGTTGGTGCCCTATGAACGCCTGCCGCGGCCCAAGGCACCTCTGCAGGGGTCGATCAAACGCAAGCCCGCGCCATGCCGCGAGGGCCGCTTCATCGACCTGTGGCTAGCAGGTGGTGGGATCGTCGTCGCGCGCAGTGTGCCCGCCGGCCGGGGTCACCGAAGGGTTGTAGTGGGTGCGCGTCACCTGTTCTTCGTGCAGCGCACGCACCAGCACCACCGAAACATTGTCGCGTGCCCCGCGCGCCAGCGCCGTCTCCAGCAGCGCGTCACAGGCCTGCTGACAGTCATCCATTGCCAGACAGGTCCTGATGTCGCCACTGTCGAGCTCGCGGTACAGTCCGTCGCTGCACAACAGTACGGTGTCGCCCGCGGCGATTTCGAACATCTCCGAATCGAGCTCCAGCCGGCCCGCCACACCCACGGCGCGGGTGATGATGTTGGAGGCCGGGTGTCCCTCGGCCTGCTCGCGCGTGATAAGGCCCAGGCTGACGAACTCTTCCACCTGGCTGTGATCGCGTGTCAGCGCTTCCAGCTCACCCTCGCGGTACAGATAGGCTCGGCTGTCGCCCGCCCACAGCACCACGGCGTGAGCACCGAACAACAGCAATACAACTACGGTACTGCCGATCATTTCCTGTCCGCGCTGCCGGGCTTCCTCGCTGAGCGAGTGGTTGACCGCCTGCAGCTGCTGACGCACCTCACCCACCAGCGCGCCCAGGCTGGCCGGCGCGGTAATGCCGTTCAGCGCATTGACCACTGCTGCGCTGGCGAAATCACCCGCCGCGTGTCCGCCCATACCGTCGGCGACCGCCCACAGACCGCGGTCGGGCCGCTCCAGAACGGAATCCTCGTTGAGTTTGCGTACCGTCCCCACGTGGGTCCGGGACGCCGATTCCCAGTGCAAAGACACTGCCTGTTTCATCAGTCGCTCGGATCCGCCTCCGCCTGGGCGCGGCCGGATCACCCGGCCGGCAACATGCCATTTCAGCTTAGCAGTCCGTATGCAAGTGTGGGAAGCGCCGCTTCGGTCGCCGCCGCTGTGTAAGAGATGCTGGAATTGGTTTCTGGAAATCTTTACAAATGCACCCCGCGCGCATCGCCGCTGCGACCCTAAGCTGCTTACCAGAAACACTTTTCTCTCAGCAGTATAAATCTTGCTTGTATTTTCCGTTGGCCCAATGGATCGGCAGTCGGCTGTCGTCCGCCGGACTGTAGATCCGCAAAGCAGCGCCGGCCAGGTGAAAACAAACAACACAACGGTGGCGTAAGTGAGCGACAAACATTTCCTTGCCGAAGACCCGGACACTCACGACGAAGTGATTGTGCTCGGGCAGACCGGCACCCGCAAGATCGAGGAACTGGCGCGCGACCTGCTGGCGGTGCGTCATGACTATCACGAACTCGGCCAGCGGGCCAGCGCGCTGGCCAGTGAGCGCGACGCAGTCGCTGCCCGGCTCGCCGCAGCGCGGGCGGATGCGGAATCGGCACGCAGGCAGCTGGAAGAACTCCAGGGGCAGCGCGATGTGGGTAGCGCTGCGCTCGAGACCCGGCTGCAATCACAGCAAGCCGAGCTCGAAGAGCAGCGTCGTCAGGCTGAGCAGCTGGAAGCGAGACTGGCACAGAGTGAGCAGCACGGCGAAGCTCTGCGCGACCAGTATGAGCAGGAGCGGCGGGCGCGCGAGGGCGAACGCGTCGCGCAACTGGACGCCCTTGGCGCACAGCTGGCCGCCGCCGGGGACGAGCAAGCCAGACTGGAAGCGGAACACAAGGCGCTCGCAGCGCAGCTGGAGCAAGCGCAGCAAGCCGTCAGCGCCGAGCGCAAGCGGGCGCAGGAACAGATCAGCGCTCTTGAACAGCGCCTCGCAGATAGCGAGTCCCAGCACGGCACGGCACTGGACACGGCGCGTGAGCTCGAAGCCTCCCTGAGCGCTGCGACCGAAGAGCAGCGGCGCACCGCGGCGCAGTTGGCCACCCTCGAGCGGCAACGCGACGCCCTGGCAGCCGAGCTGGAACAGGCACAGGCGCGCTACAATGCCGAACAGGACGCTGCAGGTGAACAGATCGGCGCTCTGCAACAGCGCCTTGCTGCGCTCGAAGCCGAACACGCCACGTCACTGCAGCGCGCCAATGAGCTGGAAACCGCACTGACCGCGGCAGCGCAACGCCAGCAGAGCGCCGCGCAACGAATAACCGAACTCGAGCAAACGCTCAGTGACGAGCGCGGCGCGTTGCAAGCGGAGCTCGCTAGCACGCGCGAGGCACTGGCGCGGGCGCGCGCCGAACAGCAGCAGGCCTGTGACGAGCGGGCCCGCCTGAGCGATACCCTCGACAGGGTCGAGCAGCAGCTGGCGGAGGCCGAACGCCTCAACCAGGCCGCACGCGAAGCCGCGGATGCGCGCATAGCGGCCGCCGAAACTGCACAACGGACACTGGGCGAGAAAGTCCGCGAGCTGGCCGAGCAACTGCATCAACAGCACCAGCAGCAGGACAGGCTGGAGCAGCGGGCGCGCGATCAGAGCGCCGCAGACAGGCAGGTTCGCGCCGAGCTCGAGCGTAAGTCCGAGGCCCTGCAAGCTGAGCTGGTTCGCTTGCAGCAGGAACTCGAGCACCACCGGTCTGCTGCAAGCGGGCCGCCGCAACAACAGACGCATGAGTCCGGGCCGCCGGGAGATTCCCCGGCTGGCCCTACTTCCTGGAAAATGGTCGCCGGCGCGTCGCTGCTGCTCGGGTCTGTGGCCAGTGCCGCCGCCTACTGGAACGCCGCGCGGGACGGTCAGAACGGGGTCGCCGCTGACAGCGCTGTGCGCAGCCCCGCCCGACACGCAATCGCACGCTCCGTTACTGACCCGCACCAGAACTCGTCACTGGCGGCATCTTTCGCGCCCGCCCTCCCCGCTGCCGACGCACCGCAGCTGCCCGTGCCCGACGCCGACAGGGAGCCCATAGTCGGAATGACTGCGGCGGGCAAGGTGCGGCACCAAAACGCTACGGACACCGCCACTGCGATGCCCGATGGCGTCGAACCGACAGGCACCACAGGCGGCGCCGCAACGTCCGCGACACTGCAGAGCACGGCGCGCGCGTCTCTGCGCGCCCTGGACGACGCGCTGACAATAGACGGACTGGCACTGCGGGGTGACGCATCGATTAGGCAACAGCAGGACGACCTCATCGCCCTGGGTTTTGACCTTGGCGAGGCGCGTGCCGATGGAGTCAAGGGCAAATACACCCGGCAGGCGCTCGCGGAGTTTCAGCAGTACTACCTGCCGGCGGACGGTCTGCAGGAGGGGGTCGACCCACAACAGCTGGCCTCGCAGGTGAGTGTTTTTGCCGCTATTGCACGCAGTGACCAGGAAGCGTTCAGCATCGACGGCGAAGTGCTGGCGGCGATACGGCTGGGCAGTCTGCGTACCGGACTGGACTTTCCCTATCTCATGGAACTCGCCTACACAGAGAGCAGTTTTGATCCGGCCAAGAAAGCCCGGCGTTCCTCCGCAGCAGGGCTGTATCAATTCACCGAGGCCACCTGGCTCGACAGCGTCAAGGCCTACGGCGCAAAATACGGCCTGGGTCTGTATGCATCTGAGATCGAATATGCTTTGGATTCGAACGGCCACCGGCGGCCCCGCGTTGCCAATCCGGTCGTCTACCGGCATATTCTGGCGCTGCGCTACAACCCCCGCATAGCCGCGCTGCTGGCCGCTGAGTTTGCACTCACTAACAAACAACAGCTGACCCGGCGTATCGGCCCCGGCTTTGGCCGCACCGAGCTGTATCTGACCCATTTTTTCGGCATCGAGAATGCACTGGAGTTTCTGCGCCTGCTGGAACAACACCCGGATCGCGTGGCAGCAGAGCTGTTTCCGAACGCGGCGCAGAGTAACCCTGGCGTATTCGAGCCCACAGAGGGGACCAGGATGACGCTGCGGGAGGTCTACGACTTCTTTGCCGCCAAATTCGACACCGGCCGTTATGAAACCCCGAATCCGGCGCTGGCCCTGGTACAGGAGAGCTGGGAGTAACAAGCCTGTTTTTCCCGCCAACTCACCAAATACGACAGTGCAGGGCTGCGGACGTCGCAAACTCCGGCCGGCGGCGCTGCCAGACAGACAGCTAGTCAGTCGCAGCCGTCGTCTTCGTAAACCACTGCACCGCTGTCCGCGTCGCGGCGTGGTGCGCCGTCCTCTACCTGGCCCATCGCCGGCGGGTCACCGGATCCCGACGAGATCACCTGGAACGAGGTCTCCTACTGGGGATTCGACCAGGGTCTGTATCC
>CBDTYI010000265.1:0-4395 GCA_965364565.1 uncultured Gammaproteobacteria bacterium
AAGGGCCGGCCGGATACCAAACCGCCCTCCTCCACCCGCACCGGTCAGGCTGATGATCAAGAACCAGAGCGGGGCGAGGGGCCATTGGTGGAAATCCCGATTGGGGACATCGTTCTTGTCGATAAACAAGAGATCAGTGCCGGCAGAACCGTCCTGGCAATCGGCGGTGGCACTTTGGTTTTCTTGTCAGCCTTGCTGTTAATTGCACTGGCGGCCTTGTAATCGCACTGACAAACCTGAAACCATAAGACCGGGGGTAAATCACGCCCCGGCCTTTGCGACCTCCCCGATCAGGGCGTGCAGTTCGGGTACGCAGGAACCGCAGTTGGTGCCGGCCTGCAAACGCTGACCGATCTCCTCGGGCGACTGCAGACCAAACTCCTGGATGGCGTGGCACAGTGTGTTGCGACCGACACTGAAGCAGGAACACACAATGCGGCCGGCGTCTTCCTGTCCGGAACCCGGTGTGCCGGCCAGCACGCGCATGCGCTCGCGGCCATCGACCGAGTCCCTGGCAAACAGCTCGATCAGCCAGTCGCGCGGCGGCAGCCGATGGTCTGGACCGATAAAGACACAGCTGTCGAGCCGACCGGCGACGAAGCGCGCCCCCCGATAGGACTGCTGCGCCGAATCGAACATCTCGCTCCACTGCGCCCCGTCGGCGTCAGCCTGCAGCATGCCCCGGGCACAGCCGGCCCAGTCGCCGGTCAACGCGGCGCCGGCCAGCTCGTAGTGCCACAGACCCTGGCGTCGACTGCGCACCCAGTACGCAGCGGCACCGGTGTCCACCGCGTGCCGCGACAACACGAAGCCGTACCAGGCAGGGCGGTAGGGGCCGACTTGGACTGGCGTATGCTTGAATTCCGGCTGTCCCGAGTGCGGGTCCTGGAAGGGATTCACCAGGCTGTCTACGCGCGCCGCGCTGGCGAACTGATCGTTCCAGTGCATGGGTGCAAATATGCTGCCGCGCCGCTGGGCTTCTGACACGCGGGCGCGCAGTAACGCCTGGCCCCAACGGGTCGTGAGCTGCACCAGTTCGCCGTCGGCCACGCCTAGCGTTTGCGCATCCACCGGGTGCAGCTCGGCATAGGGCTCCACCACGTGACCGGACAACCGCGGTGACTTGCCGGTTCGCGTCATGGTGTGCCACTGATCCCGCACGCGGCCGGTGTTGAGCACCAGCGGGTATTCGCTCGATGTCGCCATACCGGGAGGATGCGGCGTGATAGCGACGAAGCGCGCGCGCCGGCCCGGCGTGAAGAATTTTCCGTCGCCGAACAGCCGCGCGCGTCCGTTTGTCTCCCCTGCTCTCATGGGCCACTGCACGGGCACCAGTGCGTCGTATTCCGGCCCGGAAAGATCAGCCAGTCCGGACAGATCGAAGTCCCGATCACCGCTGTTTTCGAACGCCGACAGTCGCGCGTGTTCGGTGAAGATCTCATGGGTACTTCGGTAGTCGAACCCCGCATAACCGAGACGCCGGGCGACTGCACTGACGATCCACCAGTCCGGCCGCGCTTCTCCGGGACTGTCCAGAAACGCGCGCTGCCGCGAGACGCGGCGTTCGGAGTTGGTCACCGTGCCTTCCTTCTCGCCCCAGGCCAGGGCTGGCAGCAGCACATCCGCGTGCGCCGAGGTATCGGTCTCGGCCACGCAATCGGACACCACCAGAAACTCGCACTTCGCCAAGGCCCGCCGTACCTGGTTAGCGTCCGGCATGCTCACCGCAGGGTTGGTCGCCATCACCCACAACGCCCTGACCTCGCCACGTTCAACGGCCTGGAACAGCTCCAGGGCCTTCAGGCCCGGGCGCCGAGCCATGTGTGCAGCGTTCCAGAAGCGACCCACCCGGTCGACGCACTCCGGATGGTCGAAGTCCATGTGCGCCGCCAGCTGGTTGGCGAGCGCGCCGACCTCACGCCCCCCCATGGCGTTGGGCTGCCCGGTGACCGAGAACGGGCCCATCCCGGGTCGGCCGATACGGCCGGTCAACAGGTGGCAGTTGATAATGGCGTTGACCTTGTCGGTGCCGCTCGACGACTGGTTGATGCCCTGGGAGTAGACCGTCAGCGTCCGTTCTGTGCGCGCGAACCAGCGATAGAACGTCTCGACATCGGACACACTCAGTCCGCAGTGCTGGGCCACGGCGGCAGCAGAGGGAGCGTGCCAGCGCGCCAGGTGCAGGGCCTCGTCCATGCCCTCGGTGCAGTCGGCTACAAAGGCCGCGTCGCCGTGGCCCTGCTGGTGCAACCACGCCAGCAGGCCACTGAACAGGATGGCGTCGGTGCCGGGCGCGAGCGGCAGGTGCAGATCGGCAATATCACAGGTGGCGGTGCGCCGGGGGTCGATCACCACCACCTTCATGTGCGGGCGCGCCTTCCTGGCCGCGACCGCGCGCTGATAGAGAACCGGGTGACACCAGGCGGTGTTGGAACCCGTGAGGATCAGCAGGTCGGTCTGCTCCCAGTCCTCGTAGCAGCCGGGGACCGTATCCGAGCCGAAGGCGCGCTTGTGGCCCGCCACCGAGGAAGACATGCACAGGCGCGAATTGGTATCGATGTTGGCCGAACCGATGAAGCCCTTCATCAGCTTGTTGGCCACGTAATAGTCTTCCGTCAGCAGCTGCCCGGAAACATAGAAGGCCACGGCGTCCGGCCCGTGCCGCTGGATGATTTCGCCGAACCGCTCCGCGACCGTGTCCAGGGCCTGATCCCAATCCACCCGCTGTCCGTCAACAGCCGGATGCAGCAGGCGCCCTTCCAGGTCCAGCGTTTCGCCCAGCGCCGCGCCCTTGGAACAGAGTCTGCCGAGGTTGGCCGGGTGAGACTTGTCCCCCCGCAGTTCGAAGGACCCATCCGACTCCCGGGAAACCTCGATTCCGCAGCCTACCCCGCAGTAAGGGCAGGTGGTCTTCATTCAGGCCGCGGCCTCTTTGGCGTTGAATGCCAGGTAGACCACGCCGTTTTCCACTTTCACGGGGTACCTGTGGGTGCAACCCTCGTCAGCGCCCAGGGCCTCACCGCTGGCCAGATCGATCTTCCAGTTGTGCAGCGGGCAGGTGACACTTGCGCCGTGCACAATGCCCTGGGACAGCGGTCCGCCCTTGTGCGGGCAGCTGTCTTTGAGGGCGAACACCTGGTCGGTTGCGGTGCGGAACACCGCGATATCCATGGTGTCGGTGCGCACCACCCGCGCGCCCAGGCGCGGGATATCGTCCAGTTTTGCGATTTGGGTCCAGTTGCTCATGCGTGCCTCTCCGCGCCGCCGCAGACTGCGGTCAGGCGATTCTCAGGGGGGTGAATTCGTGCGCCTCGCCACCCCGGGCGCGCTCGGCCCAGGGGTCCTTCTGGAAAAACTGCTGCGAGTATTTGAAGCGCTCGTACAGGGCCTTGCGGTTCTCCGCGTCGTCGACGACGCGCTGCTTGATGGAATTCAGCCCGACGCGTTCGACCCAGGGCGCGGTGCGCTCCAGGTAGTGTGCCTCTTCGCGGTACAGCTGGGTGAAGGCGCCACAGTACTCGAGCACCTCCTCCTCGGTGGCGACCTTGCACAGCAGGTCGGTGACGCGCACCTTGATGCCGCCGTTGCCGCCCACGTGCAGCTCGTAGCCGGAGTCGACACACACCACACCGAAGTCCTTGATGGTCGCTTCGGCGCAGTTGCGGGGGCAGCCGGAGACCGCCAGCTTGTATTTGTGCGGCATCCAGGAGCCCCAGGTGAGCTGTTCCAGCTTCACGCCCAGCCCTGTGGAGTCCTGGGTGCCGAAGCGGCACCACTGCGAACCGACACAGGTCTTGCAGGTGCGCAGCGCCTTGCCATAGGCGTGACCGGAGACCATGCCGGCGGCATTGAGGTCGGCCCACATCGCCGGCAGGTCGTCTTTCCTGACGCCGAACAGATCGATGCGCTGTCCTCCGGTCACCTTGACCTCGGGCACCTGGAATTTTTCGGCCACGTCGGCGATGGCGCGCAACTCGTTCGGTGTAACCAGTCCCCCGAACATGCGCGGCACCACCGAGTAGCTGCCATCCTTCTGGATGTTGCCGTGCGCGCGCTCGTTGATGAAGCGCGACTGTGCATCGTCGACATACTCACCGGGCCAGGCGGCGAGCAGATAGTAGTTCAGGGCCGGACGGCAGACGTGACAACCGTCCGGAGTGTTCCAGTTCAGGAGCTCGAACACCGCGCGCATGTCCTTCAGCTCCTCGTTACGGATGGCGCTGATGATGTCGTCGTGGCTGTGCTCGGTGCAGCCGCACAGCGGCTTCTTGCTGGGCGCGGCGGAATAGCCTTCGCCCACGGTGTTGGCCAGCAGGGCCTCCACCAGCCCGGTGCAGGATCCGCAGGAGCTCGACGCCTTGGTATGCGCGCGTACCTCTTCGAGCGTGAACAGGC
>CBDTYI010000266.1:0-4387 GCA_965364565.1 uncultured Gammaproteobacteria bacterium
GCCCGCAGCCGAACCGCCGCCGGTCGCCGAAGCGCCGCCCGCAGTCGAACCGCCGCCAGTTACTGAGGCGCCGCCCGCAGCGGAACCCGCGCCGGTCGCCGAAGCGCCGTCGCCGGCGGAACCTGCGCCGCTTGCCGAGAGTGCATCTCAGCCTCCTGTCGTGCCCGCAGCCGCACCGCGCGGGCTGCCGGAACCAGCCGGCGGCGTGGCGCAACCGCCGGTCGCTGCGCAGACCGAGTTCCCGCCGGCCCGCATTACCGCGGCGCCGGAGCGGGAAGCGCCAGTGAGCTGGGCCGCGCCGGCCGGTGGGTTGCCGCCGGCCGATTACCGGCCCATGCCGGAGGCGACGAGTGCGCCACCGGCCGGCGCACCGGTGGCGCCGGCGCGACCTGTGGTGCAGCCGGAGCGTGGTCAGGTCGCGACCGCGCCGCGCTATCGGCCGGAACCACAGCGCGGCAGCTATCCGGCGCCACAGCGCTGGGCGGGGCAGCAAGCGCTGCAGCCGCGGCACCGCCCCATGGCCGGTGCTGCGCAGCCGACAGCGAAAGCTGCAGCGCTGTCTCAAGCATCCGATTATGAGCACAGGCTTGCCGCCGCGCGTACGCACTTCTGGCAGCGTGATATCGGCGCTGCAATGCAGGCCTACGAGAGCCTGACCACCGCCTATCCCGACAGCGCCGAAGCCTGGGGCGAATTCGGTAACGTGAATTTCAAACTGGGACACTGGTCGCAGGCGGCAGAAGCCTATTATCGCGCCGTCAGCTTATTGATCGAAAGGGGAGAAGCCGAGCGCGCACAGCATTTACTCAGGGTTTTGCACGGACTGGATGCGGACAAAGCCGGCGAACTCGAAAGGCGCATGAGGAAACCGGGTGGTTAACCCGCTTCATGGCGTCAAATGGCTGGAGTTGGCATAAATGACAGACGAGCGCAAGACGGAGGCGCAAGGCAAGGGGGCACCAACCGGTCAGGTGGACAACACCGAAGAGGTTGCCAAGGAAGCCGAACATCTCCTCTTCAAGGATATGGCTCAGTACATGAGCCAGTTCGCGCGCAGCTTCGAGGCGAGCTCAAGACGCTGGGAGCTGGTGGTCTATCCGTCCATGCTGGCGTTTATCATTCTGGCGGCGTATGGGTTCTTCCTGATCTACAAGCTGACCAGTGACATAGACAGAATAACGGTGCAGATGGAAGCGATATCGGTGAGCATGGTGAATATCAACAAGAACTTCTCATCGACAACCAATAATATGAATACCGTGACCAAGAACATGGTAAAGATCGCCGGATATATGGAGAGCATGACCGCAGATATCAAAGAGCAGAATGCCTCCATGCGCGCCATTACGCTCAGTATGGATCGCATGAACACGTCGATCGATTCCATGTCCTTTACGATGTATGACATGCGGCGTGATACCGCGAGCATGGGGCGCAACCTGCAGAATACCACCGGCCCGATGCGCTTCATGAACAGTTTTGTGCCGTGGTGAGTCAAGCCATTTTGTGAGAGAAAGGTATGCCAGGACCCGACAAGACAATTCGAAAGCGGCTGAAGAGTCTTGAGCTGCACCTGCAGGAAGAGAACCCGATCCTGGTTTCCGCCGTGGACGGTTTCAGACAGCTGTCCCGGGTCGGCTACTCGATGGGGCTGCTCGGCAAGCACGAGTCCTACGCCACCCAGATTCCCTGGTGGCCGCTGATCTCGGTGCTCGGCACCTTTTCCGCGGGCAAGTCCACTTTCGTCAACCAGTACCTGTCCTATCCACTGCAGGATACCGGCAACCAGGCGGTGGACGACAAGTTTACCGTTGTCTGTTTCACCGGCGAAGGCGAGGTGCGCACGCTGCCGGGCCTGGCGCTGGACGCCGATCCGCGCTTTCCCTTCTACCAGACCAGCGCCGAGCTGGACCGGGTAGAGTCCGGGCAGGGCCGTCGCATCGATGCCTACCTGCAGCTCAAGACCTGCAACAGTGACCAGCTGAAAGGGCGCATCCTGATCGACTCACCGGGCTTCGATGCCGACGCGCAGCGCTCCGCAACGCTGCGACTGACCAACCACATTATCGATCTGTCGGACCTGGTGCTGGTGTTTTTCGATGCCCGGCACCCGGAGCCGGGCGCCATGAGCGATACGCTGGCCCACCTGGTGCGCGCCACCAAGGATCGTGCCGACAGCAGCAAGTTTCTGTATATCCTCAACCAGATGGACACCACCGCGCGGGAAGACAATCCCGAGGAAGTGGTGGGCGCCTGGCAGCGCGCGCTGGCGCGCGAGGGTCTGACCTCGGGTCGGTTTTACTGTATCTACGACCCGGAGGCCGCGGTGCCCATCGACGACGAAGGGCTGCGCCGGCGCTTCGAATGGAAACGCGATCAGGACCTGGCTGAAATCACCAGCCGCATCGAGCAGGTCAGCGTGGAGCGCGCCTACCGCATCGTCGGTGCACTGGAAAAACGCGCCCAGGAGCTCGAAGACCACTATGTGCCGATGCTGCGCGAGCTGATCGGTCGCTGGCGGCGGCTGGTGCTGCGCTGGGATCTGGGCTGGCTGATGCTCGCGGGTCTGGCTGCGGCGGTTGTGTGGCTGTCGCCCGGCGTCGCCGAATCCCTGCAAGCCGGTCTCGACCAGCTGAAGGCGCGACCCACCTGGGCGGTTGCGGCGGCGGCGGTGCTGGTGGGTATCGCCCTGTACCTGCACTTCAGCGCGCGCCGCTGGGCAAAGCAGCGGGTGCTGCGCGAAGTGGCGCAGGAGAACAGCGATGACGAGGCCGAGCGGCTGAGCCGCGCCTTCACGCGCAATACGCGCATGTGGCGCAGTATATTCGCGCCCGACCCGGTTGGCTGGTCGGGACGCAACCGCAAGGCACTGAGGCGCATTGTGGCCAGCGCCAATCGGCTGGTGCAGACCCTGAACGACAGGTTCACCGATCCTTCCGGGAAACGGCCCGCGAGCGAAGAAAAGAGAAAAAAAGAACAAGAGCAACAGGAGCTCCCGGTGATCTCCGGCGAGGTATTGCCACGTGGGGAATCAGCTTGACAACGGCAGGGATCGATCGCTAGCCGCGTACCGAGCGCGCCCGCGCGGTATCAGGCTGCCGGCACTCGCGGCCTTGCTGCTTGGCTGTACCCTGATCGCGCCGCACGCTGTCGCCTGGTACGGCAATACCGGCTATGTGCCGGTCAGGCGCGACCTGCCCAATGCCATCGACCTGATGGAGTCGGGGCTCTACTGGCTGCAGGACCTGTCCGGTGTGAATCAGCCGCGCGATCCGGCCTCCGTCATCGCCCTGATGGAGGACCAGGCGGCGCGCTTTTTCGATTTCGCCTACATCGCCTACCTGGTCGCCGGACCCGAGTACGCGCGGCGCAATGTCCAGGAGCGCGCCCATTTTCAGAACCGCATCCGCGACCAGTTGTTCACTGACCTGGCGCGCAAAATGGGCATGTACGACGTGCGCATGCCAAGCTTTACACCGCTGGTGCCGCGCCAGACCAGTTCCTACACCTGGACCGCGGGCGGCGTGTTCTACCATCGCGGCGGCCCCTATATTCGCCTGGAGTTCCAGTTCTATCTCTCACCGCAGGGCTGGCGCATCTACGACATGACCAGCAACGGCGCCAGCGCCGTGGACGGCCTGCGCCGGGCCTATTTCGCCGAGCGTTCCGAACGGCTGCCGGTACGTCCGGTCGCGACCGGCACGCGCTGAATGCAGGTCTCCTGACACCGCCCGGGCATCGGTTTCCCGGTCCCGGTTTTTCCAACGATTGCGCGCCTGTCCCCTGAGGCGTGGCGGCCCGCGCCACCTCGCGCGGGCAGGGCGGTTCGGGCTACAATGCGCGCCTTGAATCCCAGCCCGTGTAAGGATGCCATGACAGTTCGTACCCGATTCGCTCCCAGCCCGACCGGCTACCTGCACATCGGCGGTGTGCGCACCGCGCTGTTTTCCTGGTTGTACGCGCGCCGCCACGGCGGCCAGTTCGTGCTGCGCATCGAGGACACCGATCTGGAACGCTCCACTCCGGAGTCGGTCAACGCCATTCTGGAGGGCATGACCTGGCTGGGGCTGGAGTATGACGAAGGGCCCATCTACCAGACCAAGCGCTTCGACCGCTACAACGTGATCATCGAGCAGCTGCTGGAGTCGGGCCATGCCTACAAGTGTTACTGCTCGAAACAGCGGCTTGAGAAGCTGCGCGAACAGCAGATGGCCGACAAGGTCAAGCCGCGCTACGACGGCCACTGCCGCGACGGCGCCAGCCCTCCGTCGGCCGATGCGCCCTACGTAGTGCGGTTCAAGAACCCGCGTGACGGCGAAGTGGTGGTCGATGACCTGATCCGTGGACGGATCGTGTTCAGCAACAGCGAGCTGGATGACCTGATCAT
>CBDTYI010000267.1:0-4373 GCA_965364565.1 uncultured Gammaproteobacteria bacterium
CCGGCACGGAGTGCTCGGCAAGACGCTGGAAGTGTGGCTGGTGCCGGTATATATCTTCGCGGTGTTCAACTCGATCCGTTTCATCGCCGAGCACTACGAAACGCCCTGGAATCAGGGCCAGCTGGTAGGCTCACGCACGGTCACCTCGAATCCGCTGCACAGTTTCTTCTGGAACAATATCAACTGGCACATTGGTCACCATATCTATCCGACCGTGCCCTGGTATAACCTGATCGAACTGCATAAACTGATGAAGCCGGCCATCGAAGCCGAGGGCGCCATTGTAGAGAAGAGCTATACGGGAGTGTTCCTGCGCGCCCTGCGGCGCGGCCCGGAGTCGGAGGAAAGACTCAAGAGGGTGCTGGAGAAACGCCGCACGGCGGCGGCCTGACCCCCCACCCGCAGCTGCGCGCTGCCGGTGGAGGATTTGCAGTTAGCTCCCGCAGCCCTCGGTTTTGCACATGTAGGCCAGCACTGCGACGATGCCGATTACGGCGATCAGTCCCGCCAGCGTAAACCCGTCCATAAACATGGTGATCCCTTCGATTGATTCGCTCGCGATTAGCAGCGCAATCGTCATGCCACTTTGGGAACACCTTGTTAGTCTTTGTATTTTCTCTAGATTGTGATTCTGCTGTGTGACCTGTTATGGTGCGCTTGTCGCCCGGTGGTGACGGTGTGACGGCTAACATCGGTTATCCAATTGTTTTAAAAAGATATTATGTGTCGCGATCGGGCGACGCCCGACACCTCGAGTGTTGCAGCTGCGTTTCACTCGCTTGCGACGGCCCGTGCGGAGGCCGGGGCGCCAGTGCTTCCCAGTCCTCCGGCGCCCTGCCACTCATCCCACTGCAGCTGGCCGGTTGTCCATTTGATTGAGTGACCGGAATCAATGCGGGTCAAACCGGGTCTATGCTAATAGGAGTAAAGACAGCTGAACAACTGGTGAGTCCGGAAGGTACTGGCCGCACGCGGTCATTCGGGGGCTTCCGTGGCGCAACCAACAAAAGCTGTTTATGCGTTGCAACCAGAGGAGGTGCATCATGTTGGAGCGGATTCTTGTGCCTGTCGATGGCACCGAGATATTTTCCGAAACACTCGGTTATCTGAGAGAGCTGGCTCATGAGGCAAGCCTGGAAGTGCGGTTTCTGCACGTGCAGGAGAGCGGGGCGGCACAAACGGTCGGGGATGCCTCGGCTCATCCCCTGCTGAAACAGTACTTCGAAGCCTTGAGTGCCGAGAACTGGCAAGTCAGCGCTGAGCTTCGCAGCGGTGACCCGATCGAGGAAATCACGCGTTGCGCTGTGGAGCTGCCCGCCTCGCTGCTGGTGATGTCGACGCACGGGCGCTCGGGGCTGGAGAACATCCGCGACGGCAGCGTCACCGAGCAGGTGGTGCGTCGCTCACCCTGCCCGGTGTTCATCCTGCATTCCCTGCGCTCCGACAGCAGAGACGATCACCATGCGCATCTGTTTCGCCGTATGCTGGTGCCGCTCGATGGCAGCGAGGTATCTGCGGCCATTCTTCCCTGCGTGGAGAAATTCGCCAAGCGTTATCACACCGAGGTGGTGCTGTTCCACGACGACCCGGACTGTGATGAAGTGAATGACTCGCGCAAGCGCAGAGAGGTGCTGGGTCATCACGGCGTCGAACTGGCGAACGCAGGTGTTTCGGTGAAGCTGGATTGCTCGACCCACCGGCGACCCATCCGCGAAATCCTCAGGCGTGCCGACGAGCTGGATATCGACATCGTCGCCATGGCCACGCATGGCAACGGCGGCGAACGGCGTGCGCTGGAGGATTCGGTGACCGCGAATGTGATGCGTCACGCCAACCGGCCGCTGCTGGTTTGGTCCTCCGATCCGCAGTGCCCGCCGATAGGACGGGTCTGAGTCTCTGAACTGCGGGGCACTGACGGGCGGCGGCGCGCAGCGCCGCCGCCCGTCACGCGCTCCGGCGTGGGCGTTGCCGGGCTCGTTCGACGGGCCCGTGGCAGCGTGGCCGGTACAATCGGTACCGTTCACCCCGCCACTGAAGCATGCCTCGCTCAAGAGCATTTGCGTGTCGCCGTGAGCACTGGCGTGGCGGCCGCGCGCCGCGCCGGAGCGCGCCCGGCTGAGCCGTCCCATCGGCCACTCACCGGCGCGATCACGCGGCGCGGCCAGCTCCGGCGACTGCTGTCGGCCAGGGTCGATCCGGCGTCGAAGCAGGCTTGATCGAAAGCCTTTCATTTGCGGATTTCAATTCGCTGCCGCCAAAGTCGAACCACTATTGGTTTGTTTGATGCAGATCAAGAAAAATGCTGTCGAACTCTCACGGAAACTCAGGGTAAGTGCCGCTAACGCGAGTTAGCGGGAGCGTGTACCGCGCCGACCGGGGTAGGCCGGTTTGTTGATCGCCATCAATCGTATACCGGCGGTCAAACCTTATACTTCTGCGCAGGGTGCCGGGGTGACGCCGCACAATCGACCGACCCTGCCGGAAAACAACAGTTGCGACGGGACTGAATGACATGACTGAGCGAGCCGAGTCGGTGCTCTATGTGCGCTTGCCGTGCTGGAAGATCTATCCGGGCGGTGTGATTTACGTGGCCGACTATATCCATAAGCAACGCCCTGACATCGAGCAGCACATCCTCGACCTGGCGCTGGTTGCGCCGCGTCGGCGCAAGGCGGTATTGCGCGAGCGTCTGCGCGCGCTGCGCCCGGATATCGTAGCGTTCTCCTGGCGCAACATGCAGTCGTTCGGTCCCCATCCGGAAGACGACGCCCTGGATGTAGTGATGCAGTATGAGTTCTCGCCCAACCCGCTCAGGCGGTTGCGCGCGGCCTGGGATGCGCTGTCGATAATCATCGACTATGCCCGCACCCGGCTGCACAACTTCGGTTATATGAAAATGGTGCGCCGGCTGCTGCCGCGCTCGCGCATTGTGCTGGGCGGCACCGCGGTGTCCATCTTCGGCCGCTATGTGGCCGAGAAGTGTCCACTCGACAGCGTCGTGGTGGTGGGCGAAGGCGAGGACGCGATGCTGTCCATTGTCGATGGTTTGGAGCAACCGGTGGGGGAGATCTACTACAAGGATGGCGAGGGCAGGGTCAGCCATCAGGCGCGCGACGCTTTATTCGACCTGCAGCAGCTGACCGCGGTGGACTTCCCCTATATCGAGTCGATCTTCCCGGACTTTCACCAGCACCTGGACGCCGAGATCGGCGTGCAGACCAAGCGCGGCTGTCCCTATCAGTGCCATTTCTGTCTGTACAACCGCATCGAGGGTCCGCGCCAGCGCAACCGCGACCCGGTCGAGGTTGCGCGCGAGATAGAGACTCTGAGCCGCCGTTACGGCGTGCGCAGAATCTGGTTCACCGACGCGCAGTTCTGCTCCTCCAGGCGCAGCGCCCGCCACGCCGAGGCGGTGCTGGACGCGATGCTGGCGCGTGGCCTGGACGTGAAGTGGTCGGGCTACCTGCGGCTCAACTACCTGACGCCCGAGTTGGCCGACAAGATGGTGCGCAGCGGCCTGTGCAGCATCGACCTGTCGTTCACCGGCTCCCAGGAAATCATCGACAGTCTGACGCTGGGTTATTCGCTGGAGCAGCAGATGGGCGCGCTGGCGATGTTCCGCGACGCCGGCTACACCGACCAGAAGGTGAAGCTGTACATGCCGCTAAACGCGCCGGGTGAGAACTGCCTGACGCTGCGCGACACCATTGCCAAGATCGAACAGCTGTACACCATGTTCGGCAAGGACAACGTGCTGCCGTTCATTTTTTTTATCGGCATCCAGCCCGGCACGCCGGTGGAACGGCTGCTGATCGAACAGGGCTATCTGCCGTCCGACTACGACCCTCTGAGCCTCAATCCGTTCGTCATCAAGCGGCTGTTGTACAACCCGGCGCCGCTTGGGCCGCTGATCGGTCGCGCCTACCTCGAGGCCGTGGAGCAGCTGCAGGGCAAGGGCAATGGAGAGTACATCGGGCGCGTCACCATGGACATCCTGGCGCGCAAGCTCGCGCAGGAGGACGCCGTCGGCAGCGTGCCGAGCGTCGGCTGCGCCTGGTCGCCCGGCAACACCGCCTGATGAGAGCTGCACTTCAAGTCTTTCCGGCCGGGCCAGGCACCACCGTGTTCAGTCAGACAGGTAATACTCGACCGTCGATACCACGCGCACTTTCTTGATGTGGGGGGTGTTGCTGTCGCGGTCGTCGATGGAGAACTGGCCCTGGCTGGCGCGGCGGATCTTGCCCAGGCGGCTGTCGGAATCCTGCGCGAACTTTTTGGCAACCTCGCGGGCATTGCGTGTCGCTGCCTCGATCATGTCGGGTTTGATGTCATTGAGGCGCGTGAACAGGAACTGGGTGCGTGCCTCGTAATCG
>CBDTYI010000268.1:0-4357 GCA_965364565.1 uncultured Gammaproteobacteria bacterium
GGTCGGGTTACTTTATTCTGCTCAGCGTGATGGGGGCTATCGCCCTGCTCCTGCTTGCCCTGTTTCGCAAGAAGCGGTGGCTGTAAGGTGATCAGACCAGTCATTGCACTTTTGCTGGTGCTGGGCCTCAGCTCCGCCGTTGCCGAGGACACCACGCCCACCGTACCCGATCCGCAGAAACTGTCCGCCGACTGGTGGACCTATTTCGAGCCCGCCGAGCCCCTGAAGGAACAAAACCGCGACCAGCGCATATCCGAGGCGCGCACGCTGCTGCAGCGTTACCGGCAAGGCCTGGATACTGAGGCAGATACGGCGCAGGCGAAGCGGATCGATAAGATCCTCACCGAATTGAACCGATTCGAGGAACTCAAATCCGCCCCGGCCCCGATCGGCAAACCAGCGACACCGGCGACGGACAGCTACACGCTGGATGAAGCCCTGCAACGCCACTCCGCCTGGCGCACCCTGAAGCAGGAAGTCGATGCGGAAAGCGAGGAGTTCGCCTGGCAGAACGTCATTGTTGCCGAAGAACGCAAGCAGCAATCCCGGCGTCGCAACCGTTACCTGGAGCTGGATGACGCCGACCCGGTGCGCCTGGAAAAGGGGTTGGAACTGATGCTAAGCCGCTTGCGGCTCGAACTGCAGCGTCTGGAACTGGATCGACGCAAGTCGGTATTACGCCTCGCAGAACAGCGTCTCGCGCTGCTGCAGGCGGAACTGGACGCAATTCCCGGGCGCCTGGTCGTTTCGCCCGACGATGCGGTGCGCTGGCAGAAACGGTACGAAGACGCGCAAGCCTCGAGCAGAAAGTTGCGCGAGGAGATCGACCAGACACAGCTGTTTCAGGCCAGGCAGAGCGTTGCGGCGCAGGATCTGAGCGAGGCGCAGTATGCCGTTGTCGTGGCCGTACAACAGGATATCGAAATCGGCCTCACTGAGCTGATTGCCGTGCAGGCGCGGCTGGCACAGGAACTGATGCATTTCATTCAGGATGACAGCCGCCGCGACACGGAGGCGGCGCGGACGCTGCTCGCCGAGCACCAGGCGTTGAGCGAAAAGCTTCAGCAGCAAGGCGTGCGCTGGCGACGCATCGCCGAACGCAGCCGCAGTGTCGCGGCCGCCCCCGCTGCGGACAGCAGCGAAGATCGCGGATCGCGGCGGGCTCGATCTCACGCAGACAGCGAAGATGGCCGAGCGGCGGGGCTGCGCAAACGCGTCCTGGGCACGCTGGATGAGATCGACCAGGCGCTGCTGCGGCTCGACCAGCAGGCGCCTGCCACGCAATTCATGGCCCAGCTGCTCAAGACGCGCCAGCAGGCCACCGAAGACTGGCTGCAACGCGGACTGGCGGATCTGAAGGAGATGAGCGGGAAATCCTGGTCCAGCACCGTGGAGCTGCTGGGCGCAACCCTGTTCGAAATCAACGAAACGCCGGTGACCACGCTCGGACTGTTGCGCGTGGCACTGATCCTCACTATCGCGCTGTGGCTGTCGAAGGGAATCCGACGGGCGATCACACGTGTCGGCGAGCGGCGCGGGGCGGTCAGCCAGAGTTCGCTGTATACCTTCGGTCGGCTGGTCCATTACCTGGTACTGACTATCGGTATCATCATCGGCCTTTCATCGATCGGCATCGACTTCACCAAGTTCGCCCTGTTCGCCAGCGCCCTCGGTGTCGGTATCGGTTTCGGTCTGCAGACCCTGATCAGCAACTTCGTCGCCGGCCTGATCATCCTGTTCGAGAAGAGTCTGAAGGTCGGCGACTTTGTCGAGCTGGAATCGGGTGTCACCGGCGAAGTGAATGAGATCAACATGCGCAGCACCCTGATCACCACCAATGACAATATCGACATTCTGGTGCCCAACTCGGAATTCGTCGGTGGCCGCGTCATCAACTGGACGCTGCGCGAGGCACACCGACGTGTAAAGGTACCCTTCGGCGTCGCCTATGGAACCGACAAGGAGCTGGTGCGCAAAGCGGCGCTGGAAGCCGCCGACCAGGTGCCCTGGACGCTGCACAAGGTCAAGGGGCGTCAGCCCCAGGTCTGGTTTGTCGAGTTCGGCGACAGCAGCCTGAATTTCGAACTCATCGTGTGGCTCACCCCGGAAGCGGTAAAGCGCCCCGGCGCGGTGCACGCCGCCTACCTGTGGGAGATCGAGACCAAACTCAACGAGTACGGCATCGAAGTGCCCTTCCCGCAGCGCGACCTGCACCTGCGCAGCCTGTTCGGTCTCAGAGACGACGCCGCGACCTCGCTGCTGTCGCGGAACCCGGCGAGCGACTAGCGGGCATTCAGGCAGGCGGCCGAACGCGCCAAAGGCTGAATACCGGGTGTGGCGCCCGCACTCGATGTGCGGCTGAGAACTCTGATACTCATCGGCGCCCTCGGCACGATGCGACAACGCCAGTCCCGAAGTGGTCTGATACAATCCGCCGCAACGGTCGGCCTGCCAGCCAGGAGGCGTTGAATGATCAGACTCATCTGGGACAGACTGCGAACCACCATCTGGTTCATACCGTCCGTGCTGGCACTGGCGGGGGTCGTTCTTGCCATGCTGCTGGTCAATCTCGATCTGCGCACCGATTTCAGCGGCTGGGCCTGGCTGGATATTTTCAAAATCGGCACGGCAGGGGTGCGACAGGTTCTGTCCGTCACCACCGGTGCCATGATGACGATTACCGGGGTGGTGTTTTCGATCTCGGTCGTCACCCTGACGCTCGCCGCCAACCAGTTCGGCGCCAAGCTATTGCGCAACTATCTTAGCGACTCGCGCAACAAAGTCGTTCTGGGCCTGTTTGTCGGCAGCTTTCTCTACGGGCTGGTCGTACTGGCCTCGATCGATTCGGACAGCGGCGGACACGTGCCCACGCTGGCCTTCATGATGAGTCTCATATTGACGCTGGTCGCCGTCGCCGCGCTGATCTATTTCATACACAACATTTCCACATCCATACAGGCCGACAGGCTCATCGCCGTTATCGGCGCGAACCTGAGCAACACTGTCATCGAGACACTATCGGCGCCTGGCGAAGATGCAGACACGGCGCTGCTCAGGGAAAAGTGGGCGCTTGCCGCGCGCGGCGACGGCGGCGTGCCGGTGTGCGCCGATCACAGCGGGTACGTCGAATATATCGACTACGATGCCCTGGTTGAAACAGCCCGCCGTTCTCGGTGCACGGTGGAAATCCATATCAGACCGGGCGCCTTTGTCATCCAGGGAAACCCTGTGGCGACGCTTCGTTATCTGGGCGACGCCACAGCCGTGAACGCGGCGGACATCAACCGGCACATTTCGCTCGGCGTGCAGCGAACCGATGTACAGGACCTGGAATTCGCCATCATGCAGCTGCTGCAAATAGCGCAGCGCGCCCTGTCACCCGGAATCAACGACTCGCTGACCGCCATTTCCTGTATCGACTGGCTGAGCGCGGCCCTGGCCTGCATGGCCGAGCGGCGTTTTCAAGGGCACTACCTGACAGACGCCGATGGCACCGTGCGCCTGAAGATCCATGCGTTTGATTTTGCCGGCGCCACCGACGCCATCTTCAACCCCCTCAGACAGAACGCACGGGGGAACGAAATGGTGACCATTCGCCTGCTGGAAGCCATCGGCGCCGTCATGCAGGTCAGCTGTGAAAGAACCTATCTCGAAGAGTTGCGCCGGCATGCGGATCTGATCATCCGCACTGCGAGGGCGTATTTCCCCGACGCCGACGACATCACGGAAACCGAGCGGCGACACACCGACTGCATGGCCGCGTTCGAACGCCAGCTGCAGCAGTTGTAGTCCAGGTCGCCTGCCCACGCGGGGGCGGGCGCCTACGGGTAACTTTGTCAGGCGCCTTTCGGTCCGAACAGAAACCAGAGAATCAGACCCAATATCGGCAACAAGACTATCAATACGATCCACAACACCTTCGTCCACGTTTCGGCGCCGCTCTGAAAGACTTTTACCAGCGCCCACACGTCCAGGACGAGAATAATCAGCCCCAACAACCCTCCGACTTCGATCCCCATGGCTTAACCTCTGCGGTTGGCTAAGGACGGCGTGCACCTGCTCGCGCAGGTCGGCCACTGAGGCCTCAGCATTCTCCAAGCTGCTGCGCCCAGTGAGACCCAGGATAACAAAAGGAAGGAAAATAAATAGGATGTGCCCATAACCTTTCATTAAATGACGGGGGAGATCGCGTTCGTTTGGAAGGAACCAGTAAGCCGGACTCAATCCATAAAGGTATTCTGACCCGAACCTGGCAAGCTTTTCAGTTAATGGGATTTGCTGCAGCCAGTAGGAATCCAGGATGCGCAGGTGTTCGAATGGGGCGGACGGATGGCTGACCCGGAAGCGCAGGTAGGGG
>CBDTYI010000269.1:0-4333 GCA_965364565.1 uncultured Gammaproteobacteria bacterium
CTGCGCGGCCAGCGTGACCTGGTGGCCCGTCGCCGGGAGCGCGCGGAGACGAGCCTCCGGTTCCTGGCGGCCCATGACGGACTGCTCCGCCTCGTCGCCATAGCCGATAAACGCCAGCGTGAACTTGCCGTCCGGATAATCCTTGCGGCGCAGCAGCCGCATGCCCAGCACTTCGGTGTAGAACTTGATGGAGCGATCGAGATCACCGACCCGCAGCATGGTGTGAAGAATCCGCATCGTGGCACCTCCAGAGTTGCAGTATCAAGCGGGACTGTTATTAGCCGAGGGCTTTAAGACTTGCGCCGCGCAGCGATGCGCAGCCGCAGCGCGTTCAACTTGATGAACCCCTCGGCGTCCTTCTGATTGTAGGCGCCCTCGTCTTCCTCGAAGGTCGCGATGCGTTCATCAAACAGCGAATCGGTCTCCGACTTGCGACCCACCACAGTGACGCTGCCTTTGTAGAGCTTGACGCGCACCTTGCCGTTGACGGTTTGCTGCGAGGCGTCGATCATGTTCTGAAGCATCTCGCGCTCAGGACTCCACCAGTAGCCGTTGTAGATCAGCTCGGCGTAGCGCGGCATCAGTTCGTCTTTCAGATGGGCGACCTCACGGTCCAGGGTCAACGACTCCATGGCGCGGTGCGCCTTGAGCATAATGGTGCCGCCCGGCGTCTCATAGCAACCGCGCGACTTCATGCCCACGTAGCGATTCTCGACGATGTCGTCGCGGCCGATGCCGTTGGCACCGCCGAGCCGGTTGAGCGTCTCCATCACCTGCGCGGGCGTTACCGGTTTGCCGTCGATGGCGACAATGTCGCCTTTCTGATAACTGAGCTCCAGATAGGTGGGCTCGTGCGGCGCCTGCTCGGCGGATACCGTCCAGCGCCACATCGACTCCTCGGGCTCTGCCCAGGGATCCTCCAGGATGCCGCCCTCGTAGGAAATGTGCAGCGAATTGGCGTCCATGGAATAGGGCGACTTGTTGCCCTTGTTGAAATCCACCGGGATACCGTGCTGGGCGGCGTAGGCCATCAGCGTTTCGCGCGAACTCAGGTTCCACTCACGCCACGGCGCGATGACCCGCACGTCGGGCTTCAGCGCATAAGCGCCCAGTTCGAAGCGCACCTGGTCGTTGCCCTTGCCGGTAGCGCCATGGGAAATAGCGTCGGCACCGGTTTCGTTGGCAATTTCCACCAGGCGTTTGGCGATCAGCGGTCTGGCAATCGATGTGCCGAGCAGGTACTCGCCCTCGTAAATGGCGTTGGCGCGAAACATCGGAAACACATAGTCACGGGCGAATTCCTCGCGCAGGTCCTCGATGTAGATTTCCTTGACGCCCATGGCCTGCGCCTTGGCGCGCGCCGGCTCCACTTCCTCGCCCTGACCGATGTCAGCGGTGAAGGTCACTACCTCGCAGCCGTAGGTATCCTCCAGCCACTTGAGAATGATGGACGTATCCAGACCGCCGGAATACGCCAGAACGACCTTGTTTACCTTGGACATAATTCGTTACCAAAAAGAAGCAAGAAAATCGATTAACCACAAAGGAACACTAAGGCGCACAAAGGTAACACCAAGAATTCCATTAACGACAAGAAACACAACAGCGTAGAAGGACGAAACCAACCGTTACAGGAGCATAAGCAGCATCGACTCCGCTGTGCATCCCTCGCTACGTCATTGACCACGAAGCATACGAAAGCCACCAAGCCAACACAAAAAGGAGTTTTCCTTCGTGTTCCTTCGTGTGCCTTTGTGGTTAATAGTTAATTAACCTTGACCTTGGCGCTGCGCCGCAGCCGCGACGCCAGCCGGCGCGCCAGTTCGCCGAACAGTTCGGTCTGGGTCGGGTGCGGGTGGATGGCGTTGCCCACCTGCTCCAGCGTCATGTTGCCGGACACCATCATCACGGCTTCACCGACCAGGGTGTCGGCGTGATCGGCCAGCAGGTGCACGCCGACGATGCGCTGGCTGGCCTTGTCGGCGACCAGCTTGATCATGCCGTGCCGTTCGTTGTTGATCATCGCCTTGGCGTCGATATTCATCGGCACCTTGACCTCCACGGCGTCGATGCCCCTGGCCTTGGCCTGATCCAGTGACAGCCCCACAAACGCGGCCTCGGGACGCGTGAAGATCACGCCGCAGTCCTTGTCCTGGTCGTACTTCATGTCCTCGCCGAGGATGGTGGCCGCAGCCACCCGCCCCTGTTGCGCTGCGGTGTGCGCCAGCATCAGGCCGCCGATCACATCGCCGATGGCGAAAATGTGCGGCACGCTGGTACGGCAACGGGCGTCGGCCTTGATGACCGGGCCGTCCAGCGCGACGCCGGCCTTGTCCAGGCCCAGTCCGTCCAGCACCGGGCGTTTGCCGGTACCCATGATGACATAGTCTACCTTGGTGCTGCGTGACTTGCCGTCGGCATCCTTGTACTTGACCGTGACGGCGCCGGCTTTACCGGAAATCTTCTCGATCTGCACCGATGTGTGCACGTTCAGGCGCGGATCGTCGTTGAGCACCGCGGTGAGGTGTTTGGCTATTTCGGGCTCCACCTCGGCGAGAATACGGTCGCGGGCTTCCAGCACTGTCACCTTGGCGCCAAAGTCCTGGAAGATCTGCGCCATTTCAAGACCGATTGCGCCGCCGCCGATCACCACCAGCTTCTTCGGTTGCTGCTCCAGGAACCAGACCGTGTCCGAAGTGAGTACCCCGCCACCCTCGACGAGTCCCTCGCTGGCGCCGGGAATCGGCGGCACGAAGGGCGGCGCCCCGGTAGCGATCACCGCGCAGGCGAAGCTCAGGCTCTCGCCGCTGGGCTGGTCACCCTGCGGCGCGCGCGCATGGGGATTGTCGTTGTTACCCGAGGTATCGATAAACAGGGTGTGATCGTCGACGAAGCGGCCGAAGCCCTGGATGTACTTGATCTTGACGCCCTTGTCGGTCTTCAGCGCCATGTCGCCGCGGGTTTCCAGCACCTGTCGGCGTGTGCTTTCCAGCTTGCTCCAGTCCAGCTTCGCCCTGCCGGTGCTGATACCGAGATGATTGTCCTCCAGCCGGTCGCGGATGCGATCGGCCGCAGCACGCCAGGCCTTGGACGGAATGCAGCCGCGCCACAGGCACTCGCCACCCGGAAAGGGTGCGTCGTTGACCAGCGCCACCTTGAGGCCGTGACCGGCCAGATCGCGCGCGCAATCCTCGCCGCCCGGACCGCCTCCGACCACCACCACATCGTAATCCCAGTCGCCTTCCGGCAGCGCCGGGCCGCCCGGTCCTACCCAGGCACCGGGCTGCTCGATCAGCTCCTTCAGGGCTTCCAGGTACATGGCGACCTCGGCCCCATTGACCACGCGATGATCGGCGGTCACGGTGAAGGGGCTGCCCTGCTCGGTATTGGCCGCAATGGCCAGAATCGCGGCGATGCCGGGGGTGGCTATGGCATCGAAATGGCTGATGCCGAACATGCCCATGTTGGAAATCTGGAACGTCGAGCCGCTGTATTCCTCCGGCTTCAGGCGCCGCTTGCGGGCCCGCTCGACCAGGTCCTTCCATTCGTCGTTGAGCTCGTCCAGCGCGCGCGCTTCACAGCCGCGCAGCACCGGCACCACCAGACCACCGCCGTCGGCGGCGACCGCCATGCCGATGTTTACGCTGGAGCGCTCCACCAGCTTGTCCTGCGGCTGGTAGCACCAGTTCAACTTGGGAAACTGCTGCATCGCCAGGGCGCAGGCCTTGGCGATGGTGACCGTAACCGAAGCTCCCTGCGCCTTGGAGGCCTTGATCAGCGCACCGAGATTGATGTAGCTGGTGACGTGAAAAGTCGGCATGCTGAGCGAGGCCGTCATGACCTGACTGGTCGCCTGTTCCAGCTTGTTCATCGGCCGACCGTGACCGGGCACGTCCACCTGCGGAAAACCGGCCGCGGCCGGCGCACCACCCGCCTGCGCGGCCTGCACATCCGCCGCCACGATCACACCCCGTACACCGCTGCCGCTGATGGTGTTCAGATCGATACGGCGCGCAGCCGCCAGGACACGCGCATGAGGTGTGGCTCCACGTCCCTGAGGACGCGCCGCCATGCGCCCGACGGGCGCGGGCGCCCTGGGCGCAGGGGCGGCTGGCGGCGCTGCGGCCGCCGCGGCGGCGGGCCGGGGTGGTGCGGCTGCCGGGGCAGACTGGGCGTCAACCACCTGGTCCGCACTTCCCACCAGATAACCCAGCGCCTCACCCACCGCGACGGTACTGCCCACCGCCGCCAGCGGGCCCGACAGGTACCCCTCGCGGAACACCTCCACATCCATGATGGCCTTGTCGGTTTCCACCGTCGCCACCACGTTGCC
>CBDTYI010000270.1:0-4290 GCA_965364565.1 uncultured Gammaproteobacteria bacterium
CCACATTGCCAAGCACCTTCTCAGCGGTGTTACCGATGAAGAACCCGGACAGCCCGGTGCGGCATACCGTGCCCATGACCAAGAGATCAATCTGGTGCTTCCTGACCTGCTTGATGATGGCCTCGGAAGCGCTGCTCCTCACCAGGTGCTGGTGAAATTCGATTCCACGCAGGTCGATATCGCCCAGCAGCGTGCCGATGCGAGATTCATATTGCTGCTTCAGCTCCTGGCGCATTTTGCGAATCTGCTTGTCGCTCATGCCACCGCGCGCTTCCAGATAGCCCTCTGCGTACAAGGACCAGGCCTGCACCAGGTGTAATTCGCTGTGATCCATACGCGCCAGATCGCTGGCCAGTTGCATGATGACCGAATTGAGCGAGCGACGCTCGGGCTCATCCGGAAATCGGTCGGCAACATCGACCGCGGCCATAATGCGCCGGTAAGGCTTGGCTCGCTTGGGCTTCATCACCCATACCGGGCAGGGACACTTGCGCATGAGATGCATGGAGGTGCTGCCGAACACACGTTCTTTGATGCCGCCCTTTCCCTCAGCGGTGACAATAACGAGATCGTGCTGCTCCCGGAGCACCTGACGAATGATTTCCAGGAACGGCATTCCCGTAACCACTCGCGTTGCGACCTCGACGCCATCGGCAGCAATATGCCTGGCCTGCTGGTCGAGCATTTCGCTGCGTTCCTCGCTCAACTCGGCCTGGAGCTGGCTTACGGAGCGGTCAGGGACCACCAGGTAAGCCGATGGCGGAACGTCCTTCAGCACCGAAAACAGGGTAAGGCGCGCCTGATTCCTCTTCGCCAGCGAACTCGCCCTGCGCAACGCGCCCTCGTCCGGCGAGGCGGGGTCGTGAATGAGGAGTATATTCTTGAAACGTTTCATGACAGTCGGCCCGGTTCAAAAATACGACATAATTCCAGTGGCGGCAGCGGCATGTTTGTTCCTCGCTGGTATTCCGCTGTCGGCAGTCTAGCACTGCACCCGTGGCTTGTCCCCGGGGACAGCCGCCCGGCTTCAGCGTTCTTGTCGGAATCCCATCGGCGTTGATCCCGTCCAGCGCCGGAACGCGCGGGTGAAATTGCTCGGTTCGGAAAAGCCCAGCAGGTAGGTGATCTCGCCGATAGGACGATACGCCTGACGCACATACTGCATCGCCAGTTCGCGCCGCGTTTCGTCCAGCAACTGTTTGAAGCTGGTGCCTTCGGCGCGCAAACGGCGCTGCAGATTGCGCACGCTCATGTGCAGCGTCTCCGCCACCTGTGCCTGGGTCGGCTGACCGCTCGGCAGCAGGTCGATCAGGCGGGCACGCACCTGCATGGCAAGCGTTTCACGATCGAAACGGTTCAGGTAGTCGATCACCACAGCGTCATTGGCGCGCGCCAGCTCCGGATTGGCACTCGGCAGCGGCTGGTCCAGCGTGCCCGCATCGAGGTAGATCGCAGTCAATGGTGCCGAGAATTCCACCGGACACTGGAAAAAGGCGCTGAAGCGGTCGGCACAGGACGGCTGTGATCGCTGCAAGGCGATGCGAAGCGGCTGGAACGGCACCTGCAAGGCGAGGCGACACATGCGCACGATGACGGCCACGGCTGCGTCCAGCGAAACGGGGTGAATATCCAGGCCGTGCGGACCCAGCTTCAGGGACAACTCGACGACACCGTCCAGGGTGCTCAGCCGGTAGTCCGACAGGGTGGTTATCACTCTCTGATACCGGACCAGGCGTTGCACAGCGTCGAACAGGGTATCACTGGTCAGCCACGCAAAACCCAGCCCGTGCAGCGCCTCTGGCTGCATCTGCTCGGCGACCGTGAGACCGAAACAGGGATCGCCCGTGTATTGCACGGCCAGACGCCATACCACCTGCAGCCGTGCAGCCGGGTAACGTATATCGAGCGGCTGCGCGGGCGCCGGGTCCAGCCCCGCCTGGGCGAAAACATCGTCTGCATCACAACCGTATGCCCGCAGTGTGCGCGCCAACAGGGTGGCGGCGGAACCAATGGTGGTGAGCCGGTCAGCTGACCCAGACAGCGTCATTCGGGTCGCGCCCCTGCGGCTTCATCCATCAGCACATCGATGCCCGCGGCACAGCGCAGACGGTTGACCGGCAGCGCGGCACCGCGCCGCCAGCTCTCCAGCGCAGCCCGCTTCGCGGCCCCCGTCGCCATCAGCAGCATCGAGCGGCACTGGTTGAGTGCGGGGTAGTTGAGACTGACACGCTCGGGAGGTGGTTTGGGCGCCTGGAACACCGGCACCACCAGTCTTTCCGGATCATGCACCTGACCGGGGAACAGGCTGGCGGTATGCCCGTCTTCCCCCATGCCGAGCAGCGCCAGATCGAAGGGCAGCACGGCACGTATGACGCTCTCGTACTCCACAGCCGCCGCCTGGGCACCGCGCTCGGCGGCAATCCAGTGTATCTGCTGCCTGGGCACCTGCCCCAGGGCCAGCCACGCGCGCGCAATCATGACGCTGTTACGCTCGTCATCATCGGGGGGCAGACACCGCTCATCGCCGAGATAGACATGCCAGCACGACCAGTTGGTTTCCTGTCGCGCCAGCAACTCGTAGGCCTTCTGCGGCGTGCCGCCGCCCGCGAGCACAACACGGAATTCACCGCGCTCTGCAATGGCGGTGCGGGCTGCATCCAGAATGCGCCTGACAGCCTCCGCGGCAACGGCCTCGCTATCGGGAAACCGGTGCCAGCGGATCTGCCGGCTCATTTGTGCGCGTTCATTCTGTCCACCCACGCCATGCCGATGGCAGACAGCACGAAGGTCAAATGAATAATGACGTACCACATCAGCTTGTCATTGGGTGTGTGCTGGGCATTCATGAATGCCTTCAAGAGATGGATGGACGAAATAGCGACGATCGAGGCCGCCACTTTCTGTTTCAGCGAACCGAATTCCAGCTTACCCAACCAGGCGAGTTTTTCGGCGTCTTCCGCTACGTCGATCCGCGATACAAAATTCTCATAACCACTCAACATCACCATGACCAGCAGGCCGCCGACCAGAGCGATGTCCACCAGCGACAGCACCAGCAACACCAGGTCCGATTCCTTCATTTCCAGGACCAGCGGAATGGCGTGCAGCACCTCCTGGAAAAACTTCACGCCCAGCAGGAACAGCGCGGCGCTTAGCCCCACATAGATAGGCGCCAGCACCCAGCGGCTGGCGTAGAGGAGATTTTCAACGATTCTTTCCATGACCTCACTCAGGCGATCACCATCGGGCAAGCGCCATTGTAGCCTTTCCCCCGTGTTTATGAAGCACTGCCGGGTCGGCACCGGGGCGGGCACGCAGCCGGCGTTATAGCCGCGCGCGGCTGGTGATCACCCCCCGGTCATTCCGACAGTACGCGATCGTAATCGGGGCTCGCCGCAATACGGTGAATGCTCAGATCGGCGCCCTGGAATTCCTGTTCCTCACTGAGACGCAGACCGACCACGGCCTTGATGATGCCGTACACCAGCACACCGCCGATCAGCGCAATGGCTATACCCAGCACGGTCCCTACCAGCTGCGCAGCGAACGAAATACCGCCCAGTCCGCCGAGGGCCGTGGAGCCGAAAATACCGCAGGCGATGCCGCCCCAGGCCCCGCACAGACCGTGCAGCGGCCAGACACCGAGCACATCGTCGATCTTCCAGCGGTTTTGCGTCAGGGTGAACAGCCACACGAACAGGGCCCCGGCGACGGCACCGGTCGCCAGCGCACCCAGGGGATGCATGACATCAGAGCCGGCACACACGGCGACCAGACCAGCCAGGGGACCGTTGTGTACGAATCCCGGATCGTTCCGGCCGACGAACAGCGCCGCCAGTATGCCGCCGACCATCGCCATCAGGGAGTGGGCTACCACCAGGCCGCTCACCGCATCAATGCTGGACGGTGGATGCGCCGTTATGCCCCCGCCCATTTTGTAGCGCCCGTGACGCGGACCGAGCAGCAGCACCGCGGCCAGCGCGATCCAGCCACCCATGGCGTGAACCACGACCGACCCGGCGAAGTCATGAAAGGGCGCGCCGAAGGTTTCGGCTATCCAGTCCTGGACACCGAAGTTACCGTTCCAGGTGATGCCTTCGAACAGCGGGTAAACCAGGGCAACCAGGAAAAACGTAGCCAGCAGCTGTGGATTGAAGCGGGCACGTTCTGCGATGCCGCCTGAGACAATGGCGGGTATGGCGGCGGCGAAGGTCAGCAGGAAGAAGAACTTCACCAGCTCGTAGCCGTGCTTCTCGCTGAGCACCTCGGCACCGGAGAAGAAATCCACCC
>CBDTYI010000271.1:0-4220 GCA_965364565.1 uncultured Gammaproteobacteria bacterium
CAGGTCCCAGGCGATGCCGGAACCGCGCAGCATGGGGCCGGTGAGACCGAGCTGTCTGGCGCGCTCCGGGGTCACCACGCCAATTCCGACGGTGCGCTGTTTCCAGATGCGGTTGTCGGTTAACAGGGTTTCGTAGTCATCGACGCAGCCCGGAAACCGCTGAGTGAAATCGTCGAGGAAATCGAGCAGCGAGCCCTGGCGGTTGCGGTTGAGACGCTCCACGTCGCCCTTGTCGTGCCAGCGCGATTCCTGGTACTGCGGCATGCGATCCGGCAGGTCGCGGTACACGCCGCCGGGACGGTAGTAGGTCGCGTGCAGGCGCGCCCCGGACACCGCTTCGTAGGCGTCCATCAGGTCTTCGCGTTCCCGGAACGCGTACAGGAACACCGTCATGGCACCGATGTCCAGCCCGTGCGCTCCCAGCCACAGCAGGTGGTTCAGGATGCGGGTGATCTCGTCGAACATCACGCGGATGTACTGCGCGCGCAGCGGCAGCTCGAGCCCCAGCAGCTTCTCGACCGCCATCACGTAAGCGTGCTCGTTGCACATCATGGACACGTAGTCGAGGCGGTCCATGTAGCCCACGCTCTGGTTGTAGGGCTTGCTCTCGGCCAGCTTTTCGGTAGCGCGATGCAGCAATCCGATATGCGGATCGGCGCGCTGCAACACCTCGCCGTCCAGCTCGAGTACCAGCCGCAAAACGCCGTGCGCCGCCGGGTGCTGGGGACCGAAGTTCAGAGTGTAGTTGCGTATTTCGGGCATGGGCTAAAAAACCTTTTAACCACTGAGGCACACGAAGGTACACAAAGAGAAACACGGTTCATGAAAAAGATTTTTCATTGTTTTCCTGTGTGTCCCTTCGTGTCCTTTGTGGTTTGAAATTCGATGTAAAACCGTTTCAGTCCTGCGCCTGCGCTTTCGGTTCATCCGCCTCGGCCGGCGCTTCCTCTTCCCGTTCCTCGCCACGGATGACGCGCGGTACCAGCACGCGCGGCTCGATGGTCACCGGCTGGTAAATGACGCGCTGTTTCTCGGGGTCATAGCGGACTTCGACATTGCCGCTGAGCGGGAAGTCCTTGCGGAACGGGTGGCCGATGAAGCCGTAATCCGTGAGGATACGACGCAGGTCCGGATGGCCTTCGAACATGATGCCGTACAGGTCGAATGCTTCGCGCTCGTACCAGTCGGCGCTGTTCCAGATATCGATCACCGAGGGCACCACTGGTAGCTCGTCGTCGGGGGCGAAACACTTGATACGCAGGCGCTGGTTATTGGAAATCGACAACAGGTGATAGACCGCCGCGAAACGCCGGTTCTGCTGCAGGGTCTCGACCGACAGGTCCTGCTCGAGCACCGGCAGGCGTCCATCGGTATTGGCCTGCACGCCGCGGCTGAACCCGGTGGCACTGGTTTCCTCGGTGGCCCATTCGTCCTGGCCGTAGGACAGATAGTCTACGCCGCACACATCGGTAAGCTGGTCGAAGCGGAACGCGGCTTCGTCGCGCAGTGCGCTGCAGGTTTCCAGCAGATCCTCGGGCGCCACCTCAACGGTCACCTCGCCCAGCGCCAGGCAGGCATCCCGAAGGCTCTCGCCGAAGCGGTCCTGCAGTTGGGTCAGAAGCTCCTTCGCTTGCATCGATGATTCTCTTTGGCCTAGCGCGCTATGGTGTTGGTTCTGCGTATCTTGTTCTGCAGCTGCAGGATGCCGTACAGCAGGGCTTCCGCAGTCGGCGGACAACCCGGCACATAGATGTCGACCGGCACGATGCGATCGCAACCGCGCACCACCGAGTAGGAGTAGTGATAATAGCCGCCGCCGTTGGCGCAGGATCCCATGGAGATCACCCAGCGCGGCTCCGACATCTGGTCGTACACCTTGCGCAGCGCCGGCGCCATTTTGTTGGTCAGGGTGCCGGCCACGATCATCACATCGGACTGGCGCGGGCTGGGACGAAACACCACGCCGAAGCGGTCCAGGTCATAGCGCGACGCACCGGCCTGCATCATCTCGACCGCGCAACAGGCCAGACCGAACGTCATCGGCCACATGGAACCGGTACGCGCCCAGTTGATCAGCTTGTCCGCCGAGGTGGTGACGAAGCCTTCTTCCAGAATGCCTTCGATACCCATTACGCAACCGCTCCCGCCGGCACACTAAGAGGCATCGTGCCGGCTCGAACGCGCGGGCTCTGCCCTACCCATTGCGTTGCTATTCCCACTCCAGCGCCCCTTTTTTCCATTCGTAGATGAATCCGATCACCAGGATGCCGAGAAACAACATCATGGCGAGGTAGCCGAACATACCGATGTCGTCGAGCACCACGGCCCAGGGGAACAAAAAGGCGATTTCGAGATCGAAGATGATGAACAGAATGGCAACCAGGTAATAGCGCACGTCGAAGCGCATCCGCGAGTCTTCGAACGCCTCGAAGCCGCATTCGTACGGTGAGTTCTTTTCGCTATCGGGCTTACGCGGCCCAAGGAGGAAGCCGGCCGCGACAGGGATCAGGCCGAAACCGATTCCGACGGCCATAAAAATGAGGACCGGCAAGTAATTTTCCAGCATGTCGCTTCGTTCCGACGCTGCCCGGCCAGGACCGGGTTGTGGGTGTGAGATCTGTGCGCGCTACAGCAGTGCAGTCTAGGCCAGCAGCTTTGCGAGTGTCAAGAAGAGCGATTGAACGGTTTTCGCGTCAAATCAACCAGTTAATTTATATTTCTAGGCCCATAAAAAAAGCCCATAAGAGCGCGCAGAAATGCGATTGCGGCAATATCGTCCAGCCCAGCCGGATTCGCCAACAAAAAAAGGGACCGTCTCTTGCGGTCCCCTTTCCGGCGAATGGTGCCGACGGCGAGACTCGAACTCGCACGGCTTACGCCACTACCCCCTCAAGATAGCGTGTCTACCAGTTCCACCACGTCGGCGTTAATGAACATCATTCAGGCTGGGTGTCGGCCGGCTCTGCCGTGGGCGCAGCTTGCGTCGCCTCGTCAGGCTGCGGCGGATCTGCCGCCTCGGGAGCATCCACCGGCGGAAGGTCTCCCTCCGGCACCGCGAGGTCTTCCTCAACGAGCGGGACATCCGCTGGCGGCAGATCTGATTCCTGCACCACGATATCCTCCTCGATCACCGGAACATCCGATTCTGCTTGCGCCGGGGCGGGCACCGACTGGGTAACGCTCACGCTCGCGTCGGTAACGTTGCGCACCAGAGGCGAAGACAACAGCAGGCTGTTGGCGAAGAACAGCGCGGCAAGCACCCCCGTCGCACGCGTGAAGAAGGAGCCCCCGCCCGAGGCACCGAACACGGTACCCGAGGCGCCGGCGCCGAACGCCGCGCCCATGTCCGCGCCCTTGCCCTGCTGCAGCAGCACCAGCCCGATAATGGCGATGCCCATCAGCACCTGAAGAACCAGCAATACTGTAAACATAAGTTGTGTGTATCCGGGTGTGGGCTCAGCCGCCGGCCTTGCAAATGGTCAGGAAGTCCTCGGCGTTCAGCGATGCACCACCGATCAGGCCGCCGTCGATATCCTGCATGGCAAACAACTCGGCAGCGTTGCTGCCCTTGACACTGCCTCCGTAGAGAATCTGCACCTTGTCCGCAACCGCCTTGTCCAGGCCGGCCAGCTTGGCACGGATGAAGGCGTGCACGTCCTGAGCCTGCTGCGGGCTGGCCGTCTTGCCGGTGCCGATGGCCCACACCGGCTCGTAAGCGATCACCGCTTCGCCCAGCGCCGCAATACCTTCCAGCTTGATGACCGCATCCAGCTGGCGTTCCACCACTTGTTCGGTGATACCCTGCTCGCGCTCCTCGAGGGTTTCGCCCACGCACAGAATCGGGGTGAGACCCGCTTTGCGCGCCGCGGCGAACTTGCGCGCCGTAAACTCGTCGTCTTCGGCATACAGGGCGCGGCGTTCCGAGTGGCCCACAATGGCGTAGCGGCAACCGAAATCCTTCAGCATGGCTGCCGAGATTTCCCCGGTGAAGGCGCCGGAGTCCTGGTCGCTGACATCCTGGCTGCCCCAGGCGACGCTGCTGCCAGACAGCAACTCGGACACCAGAGGAATGTAAACGAATGGAGGGCAGACTGCGATCTGCGTACCGCCCGCCTCACCGGCACCCGCTTTGATACCGGAAATCAGTTCCTTAACGCTCTGCAGGGAACCGTTCAGTTTCCAGTTCCCGGCGACCAGTGTCTGTCGCATGCCGCTCTCCC
>CBDTYI010000272.1:0-4181 GCA_965364565.1 uncultured Gammaproteobacteria bacterium
TCTGCGCGGCCTCCTTGGTGGGCGGCTCGCCGGGGCGCATCATGCGGTAGATCTCTACCTGTGCCTCGAGCTGGCTCTGCGTCGGGTCGACGCGCAGCGTCTGAGAGATATAGGGACCCCGATCCAGATCGTTGATATACAGGGTGCGGATGTCCTTGATGCCGGCGGCACGCACCGCCGCGAGCATCTCCTCGGCGATCTCGTCGTTGGCATTGGCGATCACTTCTCCGGTTTCGCTGTCCACCAGGGCGTGCGCCAGGGTCTTGCCGACCAGGTAGCCATCCGGAACCTCCAGACGCTTCACGCCGGCCTTCTCAAGCTCGCGGATGTGACGCGCGGTGATGCGCCGTCCTTCCTCGACAATCACCTTGCCTTTGACCTTGATATCAAAAATAGCGGTTTCACCGCGCAGGCGTTCGGCCACCAGATCCAGCTCGACCTTGTCCGCCTTGATGTGGAAGGTGTTGGTCTCAAAGAAAATGTCGAGCACCTGCTCGGTTTCATAACCGAGCGCCCGCAACAGCACGGTGGCCGGCAACTTGCGGCGCCGGTCGATACGCACAAACAGCACATCCTTGGGATCGAACTCGAAATCCAGCCACGAGCCGCGGTAGGGAATCACGCGCGCGGAGAACAGCAACTTGCCCGACGAGTGCGTTTTGCCTTTGTCATGATCGAAAAACACCCCCGGAGAACGGTGCAGCTGGGATACGATCACGCGCTCGGTGCCGTTGATGACGAAGGTGCCGTTATCGGTCATCAAGGGCAGTTCGCCCATGTACACTTCCTGTTCCTTGATGTCCTTGATGGAGTGGGCGGAGCCCTCTTTATCGTAGATGATCAGACGCACCAGGGCGCGCAGCGGCGCGGCGAAGGTGAGGCCGCGCATCTGGCACTCCTTGACGTCGAACACCGGCTCACCGAGCCGGTAGTTCACGTAATCCAGCGCGGCGGTGCCGGAGTAACTGGTAATGGGGAACACCGACGAAAACGCCGCGTGCAATCCCTTGTCGGCCCTTTGATCCGGGTCGTGGTCGGCTTGCAGAAAGTCCCGATAAGAATTCAACTGGGTGGCCAGCAGATACGGAACGTCAAGTACGCTCTGCTGCTTGCCGAAATCCTTACGGATACGTTTCTTTTCGGTAAAGCTGTAAGCCATCGGTGTTCCTCTTTAACGCAATCGTTGCAACCCCGAAAACGGGGCCTCAATGTTTCCAGATGTGTCCTGTAGCGCGCCCGACGCGGGCTGTCGCGGCAAGTCTGCCGTGAGCGGCCGCTAGAAACGGGAAAAGGCCGGTAGCGAAATCCGCTACCAGCCAGTCCCGCAGAGCCCGGCAGGCCTCGAGGTCCGTGTTACTTGACCTCGACGCTGGCGCCAGCTTCTTCCAGCTGCTTCTTGATATCCGCGGCTTCATCCTTGGTGGCAGCTTCCTTCACCGTGGACGGTGCGCCTTCGACCATGTCCTTGGCTTCCTTCAGACCCAAACCGGTGATACCGCGAACCGCCTTGATCACGGCAACCTTGTTGCTGCCGAAGCTGGTCATCACAACATCGAACTCGGTCTGCTCTTCCGCTGCTGCACCGGCATCGGCCGCCGCCGCAACCGGCGCGGCCGCGACAGCCGCAGCCGCCGATACACCGAATTTTTCTTCCATCGCGGAGATCAGGTCGACGACCTCCATCACGCTCATGTTGGAAATGGCTTCCAGAATTTCTGCTTGAGACGCTGCCATTTTGTTTACTCCTGATAATCTGCCCGCCCGGGGCAAGGTTAATTTAATAGGCTTAGGCTGACTGCTTCTGATCGCGGACCGCCGCAACCGTGCGAACCAGCTTGCCGGGCACCTCGTTGAGGGTACGGACAAGCTTTTCGACCGGCGCCTTCATCACCGCCATGAGCAGACTCAACGCCTGTTCGCGGGTCGGCATGCTGGCCAGGCGATCGAGGTCCCCTGCATCGAGCATCTTGCCGCCGAACGCCACCACTCTCGGGACCAGTTTGTCATGCTGCTTGGCGAAGTCCTTGACCAGCCTCGCTGCCGCACCCGGCTCATCCCGGGAGAAAGCGAGCACCAGCGGGCCACTCAGACCATCCTGCATGCATTCGAACTCGGTGCCTTCGATGGCACGTTTGGCAAGCGTGTTCTTGACCACGCGAAGATACACACCGCTGTCACGCGCCTTGGCGCGCAACTCGGTCATCTGCTCCACGGTCAGGCCACGATACTCGGCAGCAACCGCGGAATGGGCCGCAGCGGCCACGCCGGCCACTTCGGAAACCACAGCCTTTTTTTCTGCAAGACTCAGTGCCACCTGTTTACCTCCACAGACACGAGACAGCAGCCCCGTATCCGATTGTTGCAGCTCTCTGATTCAACGGCGATCAGAAAGCCGGTTGCGGCGGCCACGACCAGGATCGAACTCTTGTCGGGGCTACACCATCTGCGCGGGCTGTCAGACTGATGCCTGACGATTAAGCCGTGCGGCGCCTGCGGTCTTTGACGGCTTCCCGGGAACTCCGAGCAGCGTCAAAATTCAATGGAAGCCTCGGCAAACATCATGAGGCTTCCGGTCAAAACGATTACAGCCCCAGACTCGCCTGGTCGACGATCAGACCCGGACCCATGGTGGTCGAGACGGTAATTTTCTTCATATAGATACCCTTGGCGGTGGACGGCTTCAGCTTGCCAAGGTCTGCCAGCAGCGCCTGCAGGTTTTCACGCAGCGCATCCACCTTGAAGTCCACCTTGCCGATGGAACAGTGAATGATACCAGCCTTGTCGGTGCGATAGCGAACCTGACCGGCCTTGGCATTGCGCACCGCAGTGGCCACATCCGGTGTCACCGTGCCGACCTTGGGATTCGGCATCAGTCCGCGCGGGCCCAGAATCTGACCCAACTGGCCGACCACCCGCATGGCATCGGGGGATGCGATCACGACATCGAAATCCATATTGCCGGCTTTCACCGAGTCGGCCAGCTCGTCCATGCCCACGATGTCGGCACCGGCTTCCCGGGCGGCATCGGCATTGGCTCCCTGGGTGAATACCGCGACCCGCACCGTCTTGCCGGTACCGTGGGGCAACACCGTGGAGCTGCGCACCACCTGGTCGGACTTGCGCGGATCCACACCCAGATTGACACTGACGTCGACGGATTCCTTGAATTTCACCGACGACAACTCGGACAGCATACCCAGCGCTTCGTCGATCGCATACTGCTTGCCGGGTTCCGTTTTTTCGCGAATCGCCTTCGCGCGCTTGCTCAGTTTGGCCATGACTTACTCCACCCCTTCCGTTTCCAGCCCCATGCTGCGGGCACTGCCGGCGATGGTTCGCACTGCGGCGTCCATGCCGGCGGCCGTGAGGTCGGGCATCTTGGTTTTGGCGATCTCTTCCAGCTGGGCACGGCTCACTGTGCCGACCTTCTCGGTGTTGGGGCGCCCCGAGCCCTTGGCAATACCGGCTGCTTTCTGCAACAGCACGGATGCGGGCGGCGTCTTGGTGACGAAAGTGAAGCTGCGATCGCTGTAAACGGTGATCACTACCGGGATCGGCATGCCTTTTTCCATGCCCTGGGTCTTGGCGTTGAAGGCCTTGCAGAATTCCATGATGTTTACGCCGTGCTGACCCAGAGCGGGTCCGACCGGCGGGCTCGGATTGGCTTCCTGGGCTTTAACCTGAAGCTTGATGTAGGCTTCAATTTTCTTGGCCATAATGACTCCTGTGGGTGCAAACGCCTCGCGGCTCCCCGCTAAAAACCGGGGACGGACTCAAGTCCGTCCCCAAATCAACCTTTCTCGACCTGACCGAACTCCAGCTCGACCGGGGTGGAACGGCCGAAAATGAGCACCGCCACGCGCAGCTTGCTCTTTTCGTAATTGACCTCTTCGACCACGCCGTTGAAGTCGTTGAACGGGCCGTCGGTGACGCGCACCACTTCGCCCGGTTCGAACAGCACCTTCGGCCGTGGCTTTTCAGCACCTTCCTGAACGCGCTGCAGGATGGCGTTGGCCTCTTTGTCAGTGATCGGCGCGGGCCGGTCACTGGTACCGCCGATAAAACCCAGCACCTTGGGTACATCCTTCACCATGTGCCAGGTGTCGTCGTTCAGTTCCATTTCAACCAGCACGTATCCCGGGAAGAACTTGCGCTCGCTGCGGCGCTTCTGCCCGGCACGC
>CBDTYI010000273.1:0-4156 GCA_965364565.1 uncultured Gammaproteobacteria bacterium
ACCTGGTTTTGGTTACTGGTATATGCTGTGGTCCCGATCCTCATGGGTATTGCCTGGCTTCTGCAGGCACGCAGCCCTGGGTCCGATCCGCCGCGCTGGTCACCATTGCCTCGCCGCACCTTGGCACCGTGCGCGCCGCCCAGGGCCTGAACGTGGTCGATTCGAAGCCGTTTTTCTGCCCCGGGCCCGGGATCGATTTCTTGAAATCGCTGGTTGGCGGGAGCAGCTACGACTACCTGAAGTATTCCCGCGGTGTGCTGCTGGATCTGTTGCCGGCGGAATCCGGCAATGTGTTGTTCTGGCTGAACCAGCAGCCGCATCCCGATATTCGCTACTACGCCGTGGTGCGCCAGACACCGTTCGCGCTCGGTGATGAACTGGTGCCGGCCTACAGCCAGGATCTGAATAATGTGCCGGCGCTGCGCGGGCGCGCAGAAGTGCTGCTCACCTCTGCCGGTCACAGCCTGAATCCGCATGACGGGGTACTGCTGGCCGGTATCCTGAATGGCGGTGTGCTGCAGGTGGCCGGTCCGGCGGCCGATGAATCCGGGGGGGTTGCCGCGGCGCCAGGCAGATAAGCCTGCGACTCAGCGCGCCTTGCGCACCTCTTCGAAGGGGTCCGACTCGTCTGCGGACGGCAGGATCTTCTCGCACAACTGGTCTTTCCCGCCCTGGCACTGGTCGGCGTCGGTGCCGCGGATGGTCACTGCCGTCCACACCGAGGCGATACCCCACAGCACCACACCCAGACCGATGGTGTTCCAGCTGGGGCCCATCAGGTTGGCCGGACCGCCCACGAATCCGTACAGGATGCTGACGATGCCCGCCAGCCAGAATACCGCGATCGGCGCCGCACAACACCCGGCGCAGCCGAACAGGCAGACCGAAACGGGCGGCGAAAAGACCGTAAGTATGGTTTTTTTCATCAGCGTCCCCCAGTGACCGCTGTATCGTGACTGTACCGTATACCACAGTCTCTGAGGGGAGAAAAGCAGCTAAGTTTCAGGGACATTGCCCCGATCAGTGGCGGGGTACACTAGCATGGCAAGGTTTCGCCCAGGCAGGGGCGGATTTCGCGCAGCATGGCGGGGAACAGCTTGGGCGTAGCGGCCACGATATTGCCGTTTTCGAGATAGCTGTGGCCGCCGGCCAGATCGCCGACCAGGCCGCCCGCCTCGTGTATCAGCAGCACCCCGGCAGCCATGTCCCAGGCGTTCAGGCCGATTTCCCAGAAACCGTCCAGCCGACCGGCGGCCACATAGGCGAGGTCCAGGGCTGCCGAGCCGGGGCGGCGGATGCCCGCCGTGTCGACGATCAGCGCCCGGAACATATTGAGGTAGGCGTCAAGGTGTTGCTGGTCCTTGTACGGAAAACCGGTGCCGAGCAGGGCGCCGCTGAGCCCGGTCTGGCGGCTGACCCGGATACGGCGGTTATCCAGAAATGCGCCGCTGCCACGACTGGCGGTAAACAGCTCCTGGCGCAGCGGATCATAGACCACGGCCTGCTCCAGGCGGCCTTTGTGTTTCAGGCCGATGGAAACGGCAAACTGCGGAAATCCGTGCAGGAAGTTGGTGGTCCCGTCGAGCGGATCGATAATCCACTGGAACTCGTCACTGTCGCCCGGATCGCGCCCGCTCTCTTCGGCCAGCACACTGTGCCCGGGATAGGCTTTGCGGATCACCGCGATGATTTCGGCCTCCGCCTGGCGGTCGGCCTCGGAGACAAAGTCGTTGCGCTCCTTGCTGGAGACCGTCAACTGATCGAGGCGGTTCAAGTGCCGGACGATAATGTCTCCGGCGTTGCGCGCCGCGCGCACCGCGATGTTCAGCATGGGATGCATAGGAGGTTCCGGTATCGGTGCCAAACGGGCTGGCGATTGTACCCGCTCGGCGCGGGGCTGTGAACCGCGGGTCGGCAGCGCCCGGATACGTGCGCCGCGAGGTTTCAGTCACCTCGGCGGCGCTGGTATTCCTTGCGCAGGCGTTCACGCTCCTTGGGCGAAAGCTGCTCGTACTCGCGTCGCTGCTGCTCCACCTGGCGGCGCTTGTCGGGCGGCAGATCCATGTAGCGTTGCGCGCCGTCGCGCAGGCGCTGCTGCCGCTCGCCGCTGTATTCGTTCCACTGTCCCCGGTAACGCTTGAGCGCCTGCTGCTCCTCGGGGCTGAGCGCATCCCAGGGGATGTCGCCGCGCTGCGCCAGGTACAGGCGGTAGGGATCGATGTCGGCGTGGGCGGGTGCGCCGGCCAGCAGGAAGATCACCGCGAGCAAGCCAACCATGGTGCCAATACGCCCGCAGGCGGAAGCTGAAGAGCAGCCACGAGCCTCTGGCCGCGATGCCGCGCGCTGAGGCCGTGCGTTTCCGAGCGCTGCGCTAGCATACGCGGCCAATCTGTTCCGGTACCAGGGCATAACGGTCAGGTTCTTGAGTCCTTGTCTCCCTTATGGTCGGCCAGCCACAGGTAGAAGTCCAGTTCTTCATAGAGTTCCGGTACCTGCTTGGTGTCGGTGCCGGCCAGGCGGGCCTCCTCGGGCTCGGGTTCCAGTGCCGGTTTGACAGCCAGCACGGCGACCAGCGCAATCGCAGCCGCCACCGCAAAGGGAACGAAACGGTGGACCAGGCTCGGTCGTGTCGCCTGCAGGGCCCGCTGGCGGGCCCGGTCCAGGCGCTGCTTCGCGTCCGGAACCGCCAGCCCGCCCACCTGCAGATGGCCATCCCAGCTGTAACGCTGCCGGCAGCGCTGGCAGGTCTCCAGGTGAGCCTGGAGTTCGGTTTTCTGCACCGGCTCGCCATCCAGTAAACCGGCGCGCAGCTGGTCCAGTAATTCGGTATCCGGGTGAAGGTTATGCCTGTTCATGTTCCCATACCTCCGAGAGTAAGCGACGCATGGCCCGCAACGCCCGGAAATGGTGTTGCTTGATGCTGTTCTCCGAGCAGCCCAGTGTCTCGGCCGTTTCGCTGATACTCAGTCCCATTTGTTCACGCAGCAGGAACACCTGACGCTGCCGCTCTGCAAGTTTAGCCAATGCCACCGCAATCTGCTGTTGCAACTGGCTGCCGGTGGTCTGTGCTTCCGGGTCGCTGAAGCCGGCATCGTGCTCTCCGGAGGGCAGATCGGCTTCCGCCAGCTGTTCATCCTGGTCGGCATCCACGCGGCCCATGCCGGTGAGCGACAGCAGTTTGCGCTTGCTGTTGGCCAGCAGTCGCTTGCGGCGCTGGTCGTTGACTTTACTGTTGAGCACGCTGCGAAACAGCGCCGGCCATTCCCCGTCGGGCTTGTCGCGGTAGTACTGGACGAAACGCAGCATGCTCTCCTGCACCACGTCGAGCGCCAGCTCCTGGTCCCACAGCGCGCCGTAGGCGACGTGGTACGCCTTGCTCTGCACTTCCGCGAGGAAGCTGTCCAGTAATGCGTTATTGGCCACTTGCCTGTGCGCGGTAGTTTCGCGTCCTGGTGAGTTCAAAAACACGGCCTCCATCGCGACACTACCACACAGCTGCCCATCATGCCTGGTTCGGTTAATGTCTTGCATAGGCCGTGTGCGTCCGTTTCGGATGACCGCCACCGCGCTGCCCGGCGTGCTGATCGCCTCCGTGTTTGCGGTGGCCCGAATAGCCGCTGCGGTGGTCGTCGTGGTAGCCGTGGCGCCCGCCGTGGTCGTGTCGGTCGTGGCGGCGGTAATTCGGGTGTCCGTGTCCGCGGTAAACGTGGTGCTTGCCGTGTTTGTGGTGCTTACGGTGTTTGTGGTGGTGATGGTGCACGTGGCGGGGCACGTGTCTGTAAGGCGCGTAACAATCCCCTCCGTGCCGGTAGTGAATGCTGTAAGCCGGGTTGCTGTAGTAGCCGTCGGAATAGATCAGCGACAGGCTGTCCGCCTGGGCGGTGGTGCCGAAAGTGACACTGGAAAGACCCAGTGCCACGGCTGAAACTGTCTGGAAAATGGCTCGCATTGTTTAGTCCTCCTGTTGTCTACAGGGACTATTAACGAGGCCATAGAGCATAGGTTAACAGAGGGCGGTGCGCACGATGCGCTGGCTGCGGTGTGTAACCCATCTGTCTGATGCGGATAACGAATCTGTTTTCGGCGCGCCGTTTACCGGGGCCCGCAACAAGCTCGGAGAAAGCAAGCTGGACACAACTGTACGGCCCCGGTCGGG
>CBDTYI010000274.1:0-4156 GCA_965364565.1 uncultured Gammaproteobacteria bacterium
GTTTCTTGCGGAAACAGTTGATATAGCGAATCACGCGAATCGTCCTTTGTTCGGGGGTGGTGCAGCGCAGTGTATAGCGATGTCAGGCGGCAGAAAAGTTTGTTGGCGTTTGTCTGCGGGCAATAGGCCCTAGAGAACCAGAGGCTCGTCCATCGCGGCAGCCTGTTCGCGCAGCGTCAGTATGTGCTCCTCCCAGTAACGCGGCGAATCGAACCAGGGGAAGGCGCGCGGGAATGCCGGGTCGTTCCAGCGGCGCGCAATCCAGGCCGAGTAGTGCATGAGGCGCAGGGTGCGCAGCGCCTCTGTCAGGATGACGCTGGCGTGATCGAAGTCAAAGAACGTCTCATAACCCTCCAGCAGATCCTGCAGTTGTGTGCGCATTTCGTCCGGTTGCCCCGACAGCAGCATCCAGAGATCCTGAATCGCCGGACCCATGCAGCAGTCGTCGAGATCGACGAAATGCGGACCGCGTTCGGTCCAGAGGATATTCCCGGGGTGACAGTCTCCGTGCAGACGGATGTATGTCAGCGTGCCCGCGGATGCAAACAGGGCCCGCGTCCGCGCCAGCAGATCTTCGGTAAGGCTGCTGTAGGCATCGATCAGATAGGCCGGCAACAGGTCCTGTCCGAGAATGAAACTGCGTGCTGCATCACCCAGGGTTTCGATGTCGAGACGCATCCGGTAGCGGAACGGTCGGCACGCTCCCTGCGCGTGTATGCGGCCCAGCAGGCGCCCCATCTGATTGCGCCGCTCCCGGGTGTCGAGCTCCGGCCAGCGACCCCCGCAGCGCGGGTAGACGGCGAACAGGAAGCCCTCGTACTGGTGAAGCGTGGCGCCTCCCGGGCCGGCCAGAGGAGCGACAACAGGAATTTCCTGTGCTGCAAGCTCGACGGCGAAAACGTGTTCTTCGAGAATGGCGTCCCGTGACCAGCGTCCCGGCCGGTAGAACTTGGCAACCACGGGCGTGCCGCCCTCGACACCAATCTGGTAAACACGGTTTTCGTAGCTGTTCAGCGCCAGCAGGCGACCGTCGCAGTCAAAGCCCTGCGATTCCAGCGCACGTAGAATAAGATCCGGTGTCAGACCCTGATAGGGGTGGGTGGCCGCGGCGTTCTCCATGCCCGGATGATATCTGATCCAGCCGCTGCCGCCAGAGCTTTCCCGCGCATCATCAAAACTCTGGGTGTACGTAACGTTGGGTGGCGGGATACACTAGTGTAATTGCGCGCCTGCAGCCGATTGACGCTCCTGGGCCGTGGGCGTAGTCTCAGCAGACGCGGCCGGGGCGGTGCTAACAGATCCCTGTGTTGGGCGGGGTTCGGATTCACGCATTGTCCCAGGCAAGCATGCACTGGTGCGTTGATACGGCAACCAGCCGCTTCGCTTTGGCCGCGCCGCAACAGGCGCAAGCAGCACTTGAGTCACAACAAGTAATCAAGACCCGAGGGATCCTTATGCCGGGGACACGGCTTAGCGTAGAAATCCGGCCCATCCTTCCGGAACGTCTCAAGCGACTCGAGGATCTGGCCAACGACCTTTATTACAGCTGGGATCGCGGTGTGCGCCGCCTGTTCCGGCATCTGGATGAAAAGACCTGGGTGGCATGCCGCAGCAACCCCAAGGTATTCCTGCGCAGGGTCGGCCAGGCGAAACTCGAAGAGGCCGCGCGCGATCCGATTTTTCTCGCCGATTACCGCGGGATTCTGTCGGCATACGACACCTACATGCAGGAACGCCCGCTGGCCGAGATCGAGTCGTCGTTCGATATGCAGCAGGACCTGATTGCGTATTTCTCGGCCGAGTTCGGTTTCCATCGCAGCATGCCCATCTATGCCGGTGGTCTCGGGATCCTCGCCGGTGACTACTGCAAGTCGATGAGCAATCTCTGGGTGCCTTTCGTCGGTGTAGGGCTGCTATACCGTGAAGGTTATTTCGCCCAGCGTATCCAGTGCGACGGAACCCAGCTGGCGCGCTACCCGCATGTCGATCCGGAGGACCTGCCGGTGGTGCCGGCGCTGGACCCCTCGGGCGTGGAGCCGGATGTGCGCGTAGTCATTGCCGGCAGCCAGGTCAGGCTCAAGGTCTGGGAGGCGCGGGCGGGACATATCAAGTTGTACCTGCTCGACACCGACCTGCCCGAGAATACACCGCAGGATCGGGCGATCACGGCGCAGCTTTATGGCGGTGACCGCGAAACACGCATCAAGCAGGAAATCGTGCTGGGCATCGGGGGTGTGCGCGCCTTGCGTGCCATGCAGCTGGCGCCGACGGTGTGGCATATCAACGAAGGGCATGCCGGCTTCCAGATCCTGGAGCGCTGTCGCGAGCAGGTCAGCCAGGGCATGGATTTCGACAGCGCGTCGGAGCTGGTGGCCGCCAACACCGTGTTTACCACCCACACGCCGGTTCCGGCCGGCCACGACATTTTCGAAGCCAGCCTGGTGCGTAGCCATTTTGACCACTACAGCGCCGAGCTGGGGATCAGCCAGGAGCGCTTTTCGGCACTCGGCGCGGACCCGCGTCACGCCAGCGGTTTCAACATGACATCACTCAGCATGCGCGGGTCACGCTTTCGAAATGGTGTCAGCCGCATTCACGGCCGGGTGGCTGCGGAGATGGAAGGCTACGTCTGGCCGCAAATCCCGGCGGCAGAAAATCCCATCCACTATGTGACCAACGGCATCGATGTGGACAGCTTCCTCGGCCAGTCCTGGATGGCGCTGTTCGACATGTACATGGGCCGCGGCTGGCGTGCCAAGCTCACCGATGCAGCATTCTGGAACAGCTTTATCGGAAACATCCCGAGCCATGTCTATCAGAGCGTCAGGCACATTCACAAGAATACCATGTTCGCGGAGATCAACCGGCGCCTGACCATTCAGCTGCAACGTAGTGGCTGTGCGGATTCCATTATCCGCGACGCCACCCAGTTCCTGACGCCGCGCAGCCCCGACATCCTGGTGATCGGCTTCGCGCGGCGTTTTGCAACCTACAAGCGTGCCACGCTGCTGTTCAAGGACCTTGAGCGCCTGGCTCGGCTGGTTAACGACCCGGAGCGACCGGTGATGTTCGTATTCGCGGGCAAGGCACACCCGGATGATGAACCCGGCAAGAAGCTGCTCAAAGAAGTGGTGGAAATCAGCCTGTTGCCCGAGTTTCGCGGCAAGATTCTGATGCTGGAGGGCTACAATCTGTCGCTGGCGCGCGATCTCTACCCCGGCGTGGACGTGTGGTTGAATGTTCCGGAGTATCCTAAGGAGGCCTGTGGCACATCGGGCATGAAGGCGGGTATCAACGGGGCCATCAATCTCAGTGTTCTGGACGGCTGGTGGGGGGAGGCATTCGATGGTGAGAATGGCTGGGCCATCACTCCCCACCCGGAGCTGGATAGCGCCACCCGTGACAAGCAGGAAGCCGCCGAGCTGCTCAATCTTCTGGAGCGCGAGGTGGTGCCCCTGTATTTTGCCCGCAACGCCGACGGCGAGCGCGAAGCCTGGATTGAAAAATCCAAGGCCTCCATGCGCACCATCCTGCCGCAGTTCAACGGTATGCGCATGGTGGGCGACTATCTGAGTGAACTGTATGCTCCCGCGGCCAGACAAGGCAGACTGCTGGCCGCTGACGGGGCCGCAGGCGCCAGGGAGCTGGCGCAGTGGCGCAACAAGGTCGCCCGGGCCTGGCCCGGCGTCATGGTGCGGCTGGCCAGCACACCGCGCGCAGCTGTAAGACACGGTGAATCACTGCTGGTTGCCGTGAACGTGGCTCTGAACGGCTTGTCGCCGGAAGATGTTGAAGTCGAATGCGTGGTCGGTAGCCAGGATGTGCTGGGCGACTTCATCCCGGTCGGCAGTGTAATGCTGGAGCATACCGGTCCCGGCCCGGAGGGTGATGCCCAGTATCAGGCCGACCTCTGTGCACCGCACCCGTGCTACAGCTTCGAGGGTCTGCAGTATTACCAGATTCGGGCCTATCCGTATCATAAGCTGCTCAGCCACCGCTTCGAATGCGGCCTGATGTTGTGGGTGTGAGGTGCGCCGGCAGCGGACCAGCTCTGGCGCGAAGCACCGCCCGGCGTACTTCTGAACCGGCGAGACTGCCGAGCGCATAGTCACCCGGCGCTGCGGTCGTTCCCCCGGGGCCGGTTATCCTCAGCGTT